>NZ_CALFPF010000758.1 GCF_937919775.1 uncultured Gimesia sp. | reverse complement strand
TAAAAGAATCGATCAAACCAGCCGCATTTCATTGATGTTTCCTCGCGATAAAGAACGGTAGGGATTCTGTTTGTCCAATCGCAACGAATATAACGAAAAAGGATGCGAAACTTGAGTGAAAGTTTCGCATCCTTAACGGTTTCAATTCTGATTTCGCGAAAAATCACGCACCATATTTTTCCATACGACCCGCGTGAGCCATCGCCAGCCACATCAGATATTTGGCTTCAAACTGACCTAAACCGCCTTGAATGCATTCCGACTCGCCGAAACTCTGGCAGGCGTCGAAGCGGACATTTTCAGCCGCCAGCAAAACAGGAACCGGATGCCAGCTATGTGATTTCATTTTGGAAGGCGTGCTGTGGTCGCCCGTCACGATCAGCACATCCGGCTTGAGAGCCGTTATGCGGGGAATGCAACTGTCGACTTCTTCCGTCTTGGCGACTTTGGCGGCAAAATTTCCGTCTTCGCCGGTGGAGTCGGTGTACTTGTAATGCACGAAGAAAAAGTCGTAATCGTCCCAGATCTTTTCCAGACAGTCCATCTGCGATTCCAGCGTCTGGCCGGCGTCTTGCACATCCATGCTGACCAGCCGCGCCAGTCCGCGATACATGGGATAAACGGCGATGGCAGCGGCGCGCGTGCCATACACTTCTTCAAATGTTGGAATCTCGGGCATCTTGGCAATGCCACGCATCGTCAACAGGTTGGCCGGATGATCGTCTTTCAAAATGGCGGCCGCCTGTTTCATAAACTCCTTGCAGATTTCAGCCGTCTTTTGAGACGCTTCATTTTCACCGACCGGCTCCAGCGGAGGTACGCCGGTTCGCTGCGGATCGGTATCATTGATGTCTCCGCCCAGCCCTTTACCGCGAATCACAATCACCAGCCGGTATTCTTTGACGGGACGCACAAAAACTTCGACCCCCGGAATTTCGATTTTGTCGAGCTTTTCACAAAGTGCCGCACCAATTTCACTGGGAATGCGGCCCGCGCGGCGGTCTGAAATATTTCCCTGATCATCCACCGAGCAGAAGTTGCCGCGAATCGCGACGTCATCGGGTCCCAGTTCAAAATCGATGCCCAGCGCTTCCAGCACGCCACGCCCGATATCGAACTGCAGCGGATCATATCCAAACAGTCCCAGGTGGCCGGGACCACTGCCGGGAGTGATTCCGGGCAGCACGGGAATGCTGCGTCCCAATGTTCCTCTTTTGGCGAGCGCGTCCAGATGAGGAGTATTCGCTGTTTCCAGTTCGGTTTTTCCGCCCGGTTCCAGAGGCAGACCGCCCAGTCCATCAGAGACGAGCAGAACAATTTTGGAATCATTCTTCTTTTGAAGTTTTTTCATTAACGCGTGCAGGTCTGCCATCGAAGTCTCAACACCTTATTATTTAACGTTTTTTATTTATGGATACGGTTCACAACATACGAACCAGGTCTGTCGGATGACGGTATACAATACCGAATTCAGCCCACATTGTTAAGCAGGACGACGCGACATTCAAGGGTCGGGAGTCAATTGGCGTTCGTTCTTCACAAAACCGGAGGCATCGACCCGCTTCTGGAAAAACTGCAGACTTTCCGTCGCCATCAGTTCCGCGCTGTAGAACTGACGAACACGTTCGTATCCCTGTCGGGCCAGTTTCAGGCGATATTCCTTGTCCAGATACAGTCGCTCCCACGCATCGGCGAGTTCCCGCGGATCTCCGGGAGTCACCAGCAGGCCCCCCTCTGTCTTTTCGATCAATTCGGGAAACGCGCCATGCGCCGGCTGGACGACAGGCACGCCGTTCGCCATCGCTTCCAGTACAAACAGCCCTTTGGGTTCATGGTAGTCGGTGGGGACCGAGAGCACGGAGAGACTCTTGTAAAAGTCGACCTTTTCCGCCAGCGAAGCAGGGCTGCCCCAGTATTGGTACGTGCCGCCCCGAGCCGCCAGTCGTTTTGTCGTTTTGCGAAAATACGCTTCGTTTTCTTTCCCTAAAAACCCGCCGACATGCAACCTGCTATCCGGATATTTCTCATGGAAAATTTCGAATGCCTGCACCACATTGTGCAAGCCTTTTTCCTTGCAGAGCCGGGCAAAAAAACCAATCGTAAACGGTCCAGCGGGGTTTTCTGCAGGCGTGCCGTCGTGTCCTTCCAGATCGATGCCCAGCAGCACTTTGTGAAAATGATCAATGGGTAAATCGAGATAATCCGACATGAAATCCCGGTAGTAATCACTGTGGACGAGCACGCCATCCAACTGTTGTACGTTCTGGCGAATGAGTTCCAGCGAACGGCCGCGATACGGCTCGCCCAGTTCTTCCAGAAAAACGTCATCCCCCTGCAATACACAAAACACCGGACCGGAGAAATGCTGCTTGATGGTTTTGATCGTCCCCGACAGCAGCGCATTACTGAGACAAACAACATCCGGCTTCAGTTCATTTCCCACAAACTGAGCCAGCTCCTCGATTTCCTTCAGTTCGGGCCCCAGTTCCCCTTCCAGCAGAGTCACCGTCAGCGCCCCCAGCTCATGCGCGTCATTGCTGACGCCAAACTTTGTCGCCAGATTGATAATCCAGGGTGTATCCAGCCAGTGTTTGAAGAACCGTGGTATCCGCCGCCAGAGCCGGGAACGAAAATTCAGATAGACGTTGATGCCCCCCAGGAAGACCTGAGAGCCGGTCATATTCTGCTCATCGACGCGGATCGGCGTGTAGGTGGGAATCAGAGTCGCTTCGGCCCCCTGATTGATCATCGCGCGGGTCCAGGTGTTATCGTGCATGCAGGCACCACAGAACATCCCCGCGCCTCCCGAGGTGATGATGGCGACGTGCAATTTCCTGTTTGACGGTTCTGACATAATCATTGCCTGATTGTAGCTGACGGTAATCTTATTTTTGATCCAAATTGATCGGCGTTATCTGTTGAACAAAACGTTTTATCAAAGCCGTGGTTTCCGGAGTATCATGAATCGAATGGCGAAACTCTTCCAGCGAAAGTCCGGCGATTTTTTCGACATACTCCGGATAAGTATTCAGCCGCCCGAGAAACGAATCGCGATCGAGTTCCGGATGAAACTGAGTGCAATAAATGGGGCGATCCAGAAAGCGGTACGCCTGATTTTCCACCCGTTCGGTCGAAGCCAAAAGTTCCGTGCCCGGCGGCAGTTCGACCACTGTATCTTCATGCCCCATCAGACCTTGCAGAACTGCTCCCGAAGGACCGAACACGGGATCCGCCTTGCCGACTTCCGTGAGTGAAACGTGATGCACGCCCAGCTCGGCCCGGTTCAGATCGTGGATCACCTGTCCGCCCATCGCGCGTGCCATCGCCTGAAATCCCCAGCAGGAAGCAAACGTCGGCTTGCGGGAATCGTGCACGACACGCAGACTTTCCAAAGCGACATCCAGCCAGCGTCCCTCGCCGGCGGCGGAATAATGACCGCTGCCACCAATCAAAATCACATCCGTGTCAGCAAACTCGGTTTCCTGAAGCGGACCTTCCAGAAGATCAAATACCGAAATCTGACTGACATGCGCTTCCAGAGCTTTTGCAAAACAGTTCACTTCCTGCCCGCGCATGGGATCATCAGAATTTCGCACCTGTAATAATAAATAACGCAGTTGTTGCAACATCGGCAGCCGTCAATTTCTTTGCTGAATCGCCTGATTTCAGAAAGCGCATGCAGCGCTCAGGCGCGATCGTTTTATGCGAAAAACCACTACCAGCGAGGGGCTCTCCATTTGAATTTAAACATGATGAATGTTTTATATTACAAACCCACTCTTAGAATTGTAGTCATGCTCGCCGGAATCGGTAGTGAATCACTGTGGGAAACAGTTCACTCTCCCTGCAAACTGAAATGAACAGGCATTCAATTACAATTTTTATCAAAATTTCATTTAGTCTTTACATTTACCTTGACAATTCGGGCCCAAAAAAAGATAGTCCATATACCGAATTTGTTTTTATCTCATGCGTCATCTCCCGAGAGGATTATCAGTTTCCTTTTTTTACCCTCTTCGATGCATGAATTATCCGCGCCAGTCAGCTCGTCTTGACTGGCGTTTTTTTATGCCTCAATCTATTCTGCAGCAGAAACTCAGATCGCTGATCCGGTTAAATTTTTACAGGAAAAAGCCATGCAGAAATGCCTGATCGTGAAGACACTCCTCTTATGCGGTCTCCTGAGCTGGTCTACTCCCGGATTCAGCGAATCCAAACCCGCAACACCGGCCCGCAGTCTCAAGCCACTTCAAGTGGGTACGATTTCTCCTCTGCATCTGAGCGATCAGATTTATCTGGCTGGCCAACCGGTTCCCGGAGATTTTGACCTGATTCAAAAAGCGGGCGTCAAAACGGTTATCAATTTACGACCGCTGAGCGAACTCACCTGGGATGAAGGCTCCTACCTGAAAATGCGAGAGCTGGATTACATCCACATTCCGTTCCGTGCACCAGAGACGCTGACACCCGAAGTTTTTGATCAATGTCGAAAACTTCTGAATGACAAAACCAAACGTCCGCTGGTCCTGCATTGTGCCTCCGCCAATCGCGTCGGCGCCATCTGGCTGGCCTATCGCGTCCTGGACGACGGCCTCAGTTTCGACGACGCCTTAAAAGAAGCAAAACAGGTCGGCCTGAAAACCCCGGGTTACATCGAACGCGCCAAAGCTTACATCGCCGCGCAATCGAATTCGGAATAGCTTCCTGGAACGCGTGAGGTTTCTCTAAGAGGATTACTGGCACGGGTGGTCGCATAAATTTGACCTGGTTCCGTAAACCCGCTTGAAGAATTTTTCGGATTTTACATTTTTTTCCGTGAGCTTTTCAGCGCAACAACGCCTTAACAATAAGTCCGGTCATTCTTAACCCGGTTCAGCCCGGTTCTCAGATGGCCTTTTCATACAGCTAATCAGTCCTCAAACGGGAGCCCTTTTATGCGTCGTACCACTATTTTTACGGCATTTTTCAGTACTTTACTGCTTTCTGCGCAGTGGGTGAGTGCGGCGCCGCTGGCCGAGCAGTATCTGACTTCAGGCCAGTTAGCGGCGGGGGAAACCGCGCTCAAAGCGCAAATTGCGAAGACGCCCGACGATGACGAAGCCCGGTTCGGTCTGGGTACGCTCCAGTTTTTTCAGTCGTTCGAACATCTGGGAGGCAGTCTGTACAAGTACGGCCTGCGGACCGAAGGTGCCTTTCGAGGGGTACCGGCGCCGCTGCAGGAACTGCTCCCGCAGAACCCGAATCCGGAAAAGGTCTCCTACGCCGATATCCGCCAGATGTTGCAAACCTGGGTGAATGATCTGAAAGCAGCCGAGAAAACTTTGTCCGCCGTCAAAGATCCAAACGTGAAACTGCCGCTGCATGTGGGGTTGATCAAACTCGACTTGATGGGCGTCGGCAAGCCGGTGAATGCGGCGTTCCTGATGGGCCGATTCGGGGGGCCGGAGGGACAACAGGCCGCGGAAAATTTCGTGATTGGTTTTGACCGGGGGGATGCCGACTGGCTGGCGGGATATTGTAATTTCCTGTGCGCCTGGGGCGAAATCCTGCTGGCAATCGACGGGCAGGAGATCTTCAACTGCACGGCCCATCTGTTTTTTGAAAACGTGGACACACCTTACAAGTTTCTGCTCGAAGGGCCGCGTAGTTTTGACACCCTCGTAAATTTTGGCCGCGGCTTCAATCGACCTCTGATTTCTGACATACTGGCATTTATCCATCTCTGGCGGTTCGAATTGAAAGAGCCGGCCCGCATGCAGGCGGCGTTGGCCCATCTGGAAGACATGCAGTTCCATGCCAAATCGATGTGGAAATATTACCAGGCCGAAACCGACGATGAAAATGAATGGATTCCCAACCCGAAACAGACGGGCGTGCTGCAGATCGAAGTCACACAGGAAATGCTCGACACGTGGCTGGCCGTCCTCGACGAAACCGGTCTCGTCCTGCAAGGCAAAAAACTGATTCCCTTCTGGCGCGGCAAACCGGGTGCGCAGGGTGTGAATTTACGACGCGTGTTTACCGAGCCGCGGATGATTGATCCTTTCCTCTGGGTGCAGGGGACCGCGGCTGCTCCGTATCTGGAAAAAGGACCGATCACCGACTTCGCGTCCCCCGAAATGCTGGGCCGCATCAACGGCACCTTTGGCGGCGTCCGATTTTTCACCATGGCGTTCTGGTTTAATTAAGACGTGAAACCAGATCTATGCCTGCTGGAGACAGACGTCGAACAGTTCGGTCAACTCACCGGAATCAATGGCGGAACCGATGGCGACAATCCGGGTGCGCGGCTTGCGCGTGCCCCAGTCATCGAGTTCCGTCAGTTCAGTACGGCGGCCGACCGCTTGCAACGCGTGCCGTTTCGCCGGTACATCGGCACAATAGACAATCCCTTTACAACGGTAGACATCCGCCGGCAACTTGCGTCGCACCATCTCACTGAGCGCTTCGCGCGAGAAAGGCTGGTCGGTTTCATAACTCCAGGTTTCGAACATCTGGTGGGCGGCTTCGTGCTGCTGCGGTTCGCCGCCAGAACTGCTGCTCTGCTTTTGTGATTCTAAATGCGCGGGATCAAATCGTCCGACCGCCAGTAAGACTTCCAGAGGGACTTCACAACGGATGGCGTTGACGATGCGAATCCGGTTCAGATGCTGGCCGATCCATTCGCCGATGACTTCGATATGATCGGGGCCCACGAGATCGACCTTATTCAAGACCACCATGTCGGCAAAACCGATCTGCCGCAGTTTGAGCGCCGACAGATCATCATTGTCGGCGTGAGTAAAGATGGCTTCCGCATCGACGATGCAGGTAATGCTGTCCAGACGCAGCAGTTTTTCATAGCGGGCATTCAGGAAGGTCATCACAATGCCTTCCGGGTCGGCTACGCCGCTCGCTTCCAGAATCACATAATCAATCACATCTTCGCGCGTCAGCAGTTGTTCCAGCGAGTTCACGAGATCGTCGCGAATTTCACAGCAGACGCAACCGTTGGTCAGATTGATCGTGTTCTCTACGATCCCTTCCACGAGTTCAGCGTCGATGTTGATCGCCCCGAAATCATTCACCAGTACGCCGACGCGCAAACCATGATCGCCGTTGAGAATGCGGTTCAGAAGCGTCGTTTTTCCAGCGCCCAGAAAACCGGTGAGCAGCGTGACCGGAACGGGATCGCGGCCGGGAATCACAATCGGTTCGATGCGCGGTGCGGGGGCGAGGATGGGACGGTCGTCTTCAGTCATGTTGATTCTCTCACAAAACAAGGCACGTCATCTAATCAATGACGTGCCTGAAAGCTGATCTGCTGGTGTTACTTATCGTCGTCGACTTTGATGCCACGGGCTTCCAGCATTTCGCGCGGGTTCAGCGTGACGCCGGGCCATTTCTGAACCGGCTTGCGATAGGCGTCGGGCGGATAATATTTCTTCGGATCAATTTCCAGATCACGCAGGAACTGTTCCTGCTGTACTTCGCGTGGCATTGTGGGTGTGGGCAGCTTGATTTCTTTCGGCAGCTTCTCTCCCGGCTTCAGGAACCAGCGCGGATCCATCGAAGCGGGCGCTGCGCCATCCGGCATGAGGGCCTCGCGCGACCAGATGGCATCTTTGGTCACGTTGATGACCTGCACATCAGGACCGCCGAACATGAACAGGCCGTCCCAGTTGGAACGGACTTCCGCCACCGATTCGGCTTCGAGCGCGGGGCCCGCATATTCATAATGACAGATCGCCGCCATGCGAGGCTGCGTCTGTTTAAACAGATAACCGGCGGCGTAATACATTGTATGAAAGATATCAATCGTGTACTCCCAGAGTTCCGCCGGTGCGCCGAGTTTCATTGACGACAGGCTCGGTGCATCGATGGTCCCTTCCGAGACAAACACGTCAACGCCCTTGCCGTACTTGGCAGAGAGTTCATCGGGACGACCATCGCCGGTCCAGACAAAAGACAGTCCCGCGTCTTCCCAGTCCAGACGATACGCGGACGCACCATCTTTCACGTGTGAACGCGGCCAGTGTCGCACGGTCACGCCATCTTTGTTGTAGCAGATGCCGTTTTCTTCTTTCCAGTCGAATTCGGTGACTTCAATATCCATACCATCGCCGATGGGACAGGCATTGAAATTTTCCTCATGCCAGCGGTTCATCTCTTTCATATGTTTGATCATATGATTGATGCCCAGCTCCGGCGTTCTGCCCGAAGGACCATATACGCGCAGCGGCGTGAATCCACCCGAGAACGCGCGGAAAGGATACATATAAGGCAAATCGGCATAATGGTCGGCGTGCAGATGGCTGATGAAGATATCATTGATCAGCGGCGCGGGAACCTGCATGGCGATGGCATTCGAAATACTGCCGTTGCCCAGATCGAAAAAAAATCGCCGGGGCTGCGATTCCCCATTGCCGAGCTCCACGAGAATCGACGTTCCCGACTGCAACTGCGTGGGAGGCCAGGGGGTACTCCCCAGAAAGGAAATCCGCATTTCATTTTTCGGCAATATTTCCGTGCCCGGCATAAACACGTTGCGATTTTTGATCGCAGGCCAGGGCTTATAGTAATCAGGCAGACTGATCCCGCCACCAGGACGCGCGCCATACGGATTTTTCTCTACGCAATCGCTGTCTGCTGCAGAAGCGACACCGGGAACAGAAGCAGCCAGACCGGCACCGACGGCCGCCGCACTCCCTTTCAAAAAATCGCGACGCCCCTGGGTATTGCCTGATAGTTCGGTTGGTTTCTGATCGTTGTTCGTCAAGATCGTCTCCTCGATATCAGAATCTTTTACAGGATGCAGTGAAGTATCAGAGAGGTGCCAGGCCAGCTGGTAGACACCCGATTTACATTCATTCTCTCTCGATGATCGTCAGCAGCGATACGCCGTGAAACGTTTCCCGGGATCAATAAGCTGTGACAGGAATGGGATTTAAAAGAGCACCTCTCGATTGTATCGGTCGCGGGAGAGTGATGCCAAGAGATTCTTTCCGATTTTAAGCTTTTTCATGCTGAACTCATCGCATGAGATCTGATTCTGTTTTGCCGATACTCCACGTTGAGAGTCTGAGAATACAGAGTCGCTTCACATTTTTCTTAAAGAAAATTTGGTACTGCCGTGTGCGACTGGTTATGATCAAGGCAGAGAGTCCACTGTGAGAATAATCGTCCATCCTTGCTTATTCCCATATCAAGAGGAACTGGAAATGCAACCACAGCCGATGATTGCCGTCAAAGATATGGAAGCCAGCAGTGTCTGGTATCAAAGTTTACTTCACTGCCGCAGCGGCCATGGCGGCACAGAGTATGAGCGGTTGATCAGAAACAATGATGAATTGATCCTGCAGCTTCATCACTGGGACGCGCATGAGCATCCTCACCTGGGAGACCCCGCGAAACCTAAGGGGAACGGAGTGTTGCTCTGGTTTCGGATCGATGATTTCGATGAAGCAGTGTCCCGGGCCCAGGCGATGGCTGCTCCGATTCTGGAAGGGCCGCAGGTCAATCCGAATGCCAATCATCGCGAAATCTGGATTCGCGATCCCGACGGTTATGTTGTCGTCCTGGCCGGTCACTATGGCGATGTCTGAAAGGTTGCCCGGAAATTTTCCGAAACCCCTACCAGAAACCCCAGTGCAGACTATAATCGCCTGAGTTAACCCAAACCATATGCGCTCAATCATACATTAAATTGAGCGGTACGGCGCTAGCCGCCGGTATTGTAAATCTCACCCGTTTTCAAAACCGGTGGCTAGCGCCATTCCGCTCAGAATTATTATTCCAGGGAATGGAAACTGATGTCTCAACAGATTACGTCTGAAATTATTGAATCGTTCAAAAGCCAGCTGGAAGACCACCCGATCTATGAAGCGATCGCCACGCTGGACGATCTGCAGCGGTTCATGCAGCACCATGTGTATTCGGTCTGGGATTTCATGTCGCTGGTGAAGTATCTGCAGGGGGTTGTTGCCCCGACAGGCGCACCGTGGGTGCCGCGCGGAGAGGCGAGTGTCCGGCGGTTTATCAATGAGATCGTGCTGGAAGAAGAGTGCGACGAAACGGCCGACGGCGAATATTCCAGCCACTTCGAATTGTATCAGACGGCGATGCAGGAAGTCGGCGCAGAAACAGCGTCGCTCACAGAATTCATCGAAACTGTGAAAACAGAAGGGGTCCACGCCGCACTGGCACTGCCGTGTGTGCCCGCTGCCTCCAGAGTATTTACGACGAACACGTTTGCCTGCATCGAAGAAGGGGCACCGCACAAGATCGCCGCTGCTTTCGCACTGGGGCGCGAGCATATCATTCCCGACATGTTTCGCGCGATCCTCAAACGGACCGGCGTTTCGGCAGCAGAAGCCCCCGTGTTTCACTTCTATCTGAATCGGCACATCGACCTCGACGGTGATTTCCACGCCCCTCTCTCACTGCGATTGCTCAACGGACTGTGTGCGGGCGATGAAACCAAAATCCAGGAAGCAATTGCCGCAGCCCAGGCAGCCATCCAGGCACGGCTGCAATTGTGGGATGGCGTGCTGGAGAGTATTCAGGCGAAGGTTTGAAGAGTTCATTTTACAAAGACAACATAGAGACCCGGTCCACTCAAATCTCACTTTGTTCGGTATCCAATCATGACTTACCCAAATTTCAAAGCAGCAATGGCGCATGTGGCTCCGGTTTTCCTGGATAAAGATGCGACGGTTGAAAAGGCCTGTTCGCTGATCCGTGAAGCGTCGCGGAACGGGGCGCAGCTGATTGTATTTCCGGAAACGTATATTCCCGCGTTCCCGGTCTGGTGTGCGTTGCAGGCGCCGATTCATAATCATGATCTGTTCTGCGAACTGGCTGCGAATTCCATCAAGATCGACGGCCCCGAGTTGGCGAAAATCGCCGAGACCGCCCGCGAATGTGAGATGTTTGTTTCGATGGGCTTCAATGAAGGGACCACCATCAGCGATGGCTGCATCTGGAATTCTAATGTTTTGATAAACGATGCGGGGAACATTCTCTGTCATCACAGAAAAATCGTGCCGACGTTCTACGAAAAACTGGTCTGGGCGCCCGGCGATGGTGCGGGACTCGAAGTCTGCCCGACGCGGCTGGGACGCGTGGGCATGCTGATCTGCGGCGAAAATACCAATCCGCTGGCCCGCTTCACACTGCTTGCGCAAGGGGAGCAGGTGCATCTCTCGACGTATCCGCCGGTCTGGCCTTCGCATGATCCCGCGGTGCATGAAAACTACGACCTCAAAAATGCGATCCTGATTCGTGCGGGCGCGCATTCCTTCGAAGGCAAACTATTTAATCTTGTGGCGGCCGGCTATCTGGATCAGGCAGCACGGGATCGGTTAGCAAAACGAGACAAAGAGGCAGGACGGATTCTGGACGGAAGTCCCCGCGGCATCTCCGTCGCCATCGGCCCTAATGGCACCCCCATCAGTCAGATCATGCAGGAAGCAGAAGGCATCCTCTACGCCGACGTCGATCTGTCCTTGTGTGTGGAACCGAAACAGCTGCACGATCTCGCCGGCGGTTATAATCGTTTTGATATTTTTCATTTGACGGTGGACCGCACGGCCCAGCGACCGATCCATTTTCAATACAATCAAAATTCGACCGACGAAGACACCCTTTAAAAGAAGCCAAACCATGACGACAAATTACGATCCCATCGCAGAGCAGTATAAACGCTCCAAACAACAGCCGTGGCGGACTTTTGTGGAATGTTTCACATTAATGGAACTAGCCGGTGATCCGCGGAACATGGCGGTGTTGGATGTCGCGTGCGGAGAAGGGTTTTATACGCGGATGATGCGTGAACGCGGGGCGGCCCGCGTGACCGGCGTCGATCTCTCACAGGGCATGATTGACCTCGCACAAAAGCAGGAAGCTCAGAACCAGCAGGGAATCGAATATATACTCGGCGATGCACGCGAACTGCCGACCACCGATCAGTACGATCTGGCGGTCGCCGCCTACCTGCTGAACTACGCCCGCACGCGCGAGGAACTGCAGGCGATGTGCGACGGCATCGCGCGTGCCCTCAAGCCGGGTGGACGATTCGTGACGGTCAACAGCAGCCCGATGTTACACTTCCCCAGCGCCCCGTCCTTCCGCCAATATGGGTTTGAGACCACCACGACCGGTGACTGGCGCGAAGGAACGCCGGTCACCTGGACTTTTTATGTGGATGACAGCTCAATCGACCTCGAAAATTATTATCTGAGCGCCGAAACCCACGAATCCGCCTTTCATCAGGCCGGTTTCCGGGAAGTCCGCTGGCACGCGCCGCAACTCTCGCCGGAGGGCCTTAAGCACAACACTATCGACTTCTGGTCCCCCCTCATGGAACAATCGCCGGTGGCGTTCATTGAATGCGTGAAATAACCGCACGAATGATCCTGGCAGACCGCCTCTAAAAAAACGACCGCCTGTAATATTGTCCAGACAATATTTGTCTTGACAAGTATTGTCGGAACGATCATAATTCGGGCATGACAACATTCACTCAAAAATCCAAAAAGCAGCAGTCCCGTTTCGATTCGCCGGAACAGGAAGTGTACCTGCATTTATGGCGGACTTATGACTGCCTGAAAGCAGTCGAGGAGAGTCTGTTCGTGCAATACGACCTTTCCGCGCAGCAATACAATGTGCTGCGTCTACTGCAGCAGGTTTCTCCCGGCAGCATGCAGACCATGGAACTCGGGCGACGGATGATTTCCCGCGCTCCCGATACCACGCGGATGCTGGATCGGCTGGAAAAGCGGGCGTTGATCCAGCGCAGTCGGCTGCCCGACAATCGGCGGGTGGTGGAAATTGCCATCACGAAGCAGGGGCTGGCACTGCTGAAAGAGATGGCGCGTGCGGTACTTGAAATGCATCAGCGGCAACTCGGTCATTTAAGTGCGGCGCAACAAAAGCAGTTCGTGAAACTGCTCAAACTCGCACGGGAGCCGCACGAGGATGCGACCTGCGACTGGCTGGAACATGAATAACGACAATGGCAGCGCTCAATTTCAGATCATGACTTATTAATCAGAGACGCGGAAATGACAGACACAGCATGGCGTACCTCTTTGCGAAAGCTCTGGCCGTTCGGACTGTGGCTGCTCGCCTTCTATTGTATCTGGTTGGTACTGGTCATCGGGAGCAACGGCTGGGAGTCGCTGCGCTCGCATTGGCCGATTGCCCTGTCCATGGCTTTGGGCTCGTATATTGCCGGATCCACGCCCATGGGAGGGGGTACGGTCGGTTTTCCCGTACTGGTGCTGCTGTTCGATCTGCCTGGTTCACTGGGCCGCAACTTCGGTCTGGCCGTCCAGTCAATCGGCATGGTCTCGGCCAGCATTTATATTTTCTCAGCCCGCAGGCCGCTCGACTGGGGACTCTTACGACCGGCGCTGCTGGGCGCTCTGATCGGAACGCCGCTGGGCGCCGCCTGTGTGGCGCCGTTCGTGCCTGATCTGTGGGTCAAACTGACGTTCGCTGTGGTCTGGTGCAGTTTTGGTGTGATGCATTTAATGAAAATGCGCGAGCTGGTTTCAGCGCAGGGCGTCAGCAATCGCTGGCGGAGTTACGACGTGAAGCTGGGTCTGGCGGTCGGCCTCAGCGGCGGGATCGTTGCCTCAGTCACCGGCGTCGGCATCGACATGATGATTTATGCCACTCTGGTCCTGCTGTATCGCGCGGATCTCAAAATTGCCATTCCGACATCGGTCATTATCATGGCGTTTACATCTGTTGTGGGCATTGCTTCGAATGTGCTCCTTTCACAATTCAATCCCGGCCTGTATTACATGGATCCGGAAGTATTTGCCAACTGGCTGGCTGCGGCCCCGATTGTTGCGCTCGGAGCCCCTTTCGGCGCGCTGGTCGTCAATCTGATCTCCCGCACGCCGACACTGTTGCTTGTCTCCCTGCTTTGCATTGGCCAGTTTATCTGGACGATCGCGCACGAACGTGTCACCGGATTCGCGTTGTTCGGCGCCATCGCCGGCGTATTGGCCGTCAATCTGGTATTCCACCTGCTCTATCGCTGGGGACGCGATGAGCCGGCGTTCAAAGAACTTCAACTGGAACAAACGGGCACACACACGGTTGAACTCGCCAGTGAAGAAACTTCCGGTTGAAATACGTTTTCACTGCCTGATTTTCTCTGCCTCAACGCAGCGTCTGTCGCACAGCCAGAGAGACAGCAAGCATCCGTTAAATAGAGATACGAAACGGAAGGCCAAAACGTGCGCGATGTGAGATTAAACAGGAGTCTTGCGCTTGGATCTTGCTTTCACAGCGGGTATTATGTTCAGTTCTTTGAATGAGCAGATTATCACACCGGACGAAACAGACACGGGAGTGAATTCAGACGATGAGCAATGCGAAATAACTGGAATCGATGCTCGAATTCCTGTGCAACGATGTTTACGACGTGCAACCGGAGAAAGCTGAGGCTGAAAAATAATCCAAGCCTATCTTGATTAAGAAAGGTGGAATCATGTTGTCTGTATTGAAACGAGTATGCCTGGTTTGTCTGCTTCTGCTCGGTGTAACCATGTTGCGAGGGGCAGAGGAAACTTCCTCTGTGAAAAATGGCTGGGCGTCCCGGCCTGAGGGAGTCTACCAGTTTCTGCGTATTCCGTATGAGGCGGGAAAAGCAGAAGTGATTCGTAAGACGCTACCATTTCGTCGGATCAAACTGGAGCGCAGGGCACCCGGCGGTTATTCAGTCGAAACCGGCAAAGGTTTTCCCGCGGTGATCTATTACATTGAATTTCACTCGGATGGCACAGCACTCCTGCACGCCACCTCGGGAATCGAAAAGAACGGCGTCTACAAAGGGGAGATCGAACTGACCGACTATGCCCGGCTCTGTCTGCTGTATGAGACATTGATCAATGAAGCCGACGATCCTGCGAAATTCGGCCACGTCATCAATTCTTCGCACCCGGTAATTTCCGAACTGACACTGACGTTTACCGGAAACAAACCAGTCCGCAAACATCGCAACGATGTCAACTTCGGCGATTTTAAATTTTGGGTCTTCGAAAATGTATTCGAGAATATTGAGTCGAATATCAAATGGGTGAAAACGGATGAGTAACAGGCCAGCGGGAAGCGTCCCCAAATCTGAGCGGAATGGCGCTAGCCACAGTTATGATAGACGAGCATCAAACACAAACGGCGGCTAGCGCCGTGCCGCTCAATGAAACGGCTTCCGTCGGTTCTTTTAAAACACTTCTTACGAATTAAAAACCGCTTTTTTTCTTTGTAGATGAATTTTCTATGGTCAAATTTGCTGCCGTGACTGGTTATACTTGAGACAGTCAAACTTATCAGCGCATCGATTTTGAGGAGATTCAAGATGACCAGTCCACGCATCACCCGTCGCGAAGCCCTGCAGACGACCGCCGCTCTGGGAGCCGGCCTCTGGCTGGGGAGTTCTGCTCAACCGACGCGGGCCGCCGCGAATGAAAAACTGAATGTCGCCGTGATTGGTATCGGCGGACGTGGCGTGGCGAATCTGGATGCGGTTGGCAAAACGGAAAACATCGTCGCGCTGTGTGACGTCGATGAACAGCGGGCGGGTAAAGCCTATGAGCGATATTCCCAGGCGAAAAAGTTCACCGACTACCGCCGCATGCTGGATGACATGGAAAATCAGATCGACGCCGTCATCGTCAGTACCCCCGACCACACGCACTTTCATCCCTCGATGATCGCACTCACGATGGGCAAACATCTCTACTGCGAAAAGCCGATGGCCCATTCGGTCTGGGAAGTCCGCGAGATGACGAAACTCGCCGCCCAGAAGCAACTGGCAACCCAACTGGGCATGCAGCGACATGCGATGGCAAACATGCATCGCGTCGTCGAACTCATCAAATCGGGTGCGATCGGCGACGTGAGTGAGGTTTACAGTTGGATCGGCAGCAATCGCGGCATGCCGGCACAGCCGGTCAAAACGGTTCCCGTGCCGAAAACGCTGGACTGGGATTTGTGGATCGGCCCTGCGAAATTTCGCCCTTACGCGGTGAACGCCAAAGGGGACGGCGCACTGGCACCCTACAACTGGCGGTTCTGGTGGGATTACGGCACCGGCGAAACCGGCAACTTCGGCTGTCACATTCTCGACATCCCGTTCTGGGCCCTCGATTTGAAATATCCGACACGCGTGGATGCCACGGGACCGAACATCGATGCCGAGCGCACGCCAACCGAAATGCAGACCAGCTTCGCGTTCCCCGCGAATGACAAACGGCCCGCCATCAAGCTGCACTGGGCGCAATCCAAAAACGGCCCCGCCATTCTGAAAGAAAAAGGAGTCAACCTGAAAGGGGCCAACACACTTTTCATCGGCTCAAAAGGGATGCTGCTGACCGGCTTCGGCTCTTATGAACTGTTCCCCGAAAAAACATTTGAAGGTTTCAAAGCACCCGACCAGTTCCTCCCCGATTCGCCCGGCTTCCCTCAAGAATGGACAAACGCCTGCAAAGGAGACGCCCCGGCCACCTGTAACTTCGA
>NZ_CALFPF010000757.1 GCF_937919775.1 uncultured Gimesia sp. | reverse complement strand
TCACAAATCGGGTAGACACGCCTTTGGGAAACCGGATATCAGTGATCGCCGTGGTCGCTTTGCCCTCGATAATCAGCGATGACCAGGTCTTGCCGTCATCGCTGAGCGAGACCGCATAGCCGCGCGGGTAGTCCCCCCTTGATTTCTGCGTGTCGAGCAGAATGCCCGTCACATTAATAGGCTGCCGCATGTCGAAAGCGAACCACATACCGGGTTTCATGCTCTCGTTTGTGGAATACCGCGAATCCGGATTCCCGTCAATCGCCGCTCCCACGTGCTCCCCGCCGTGCGAGGCAGACAGTTCCCAGGTTTTCATCACGTCCAGCGAGATCGGCAGGAATTCAGACAGCTCCTCAATTGTGTAAGGCTGTGTGCGGTCATGCGTCATGCTCCGCACGTGGGCGACCTCTTCAACGGTCACCGCAGAACCGGCGTTACCAAAACTGTTGCGGACGTACGTCAACGCCGACGCAATCCATGTATCATCTTCCCGCTTCATCGACTCCATCTGGCCGGGATACTTCTTTCCGTCGACAGGGCCGCTGAGACCATGCAGCAGAATCCTCGTCGGCAGTTCCGGGGTGGCCAGCAGACGCGGCGAGTTCGCCAGCGAAGGGGCCAGTTGCAGCCCGTCGCTGGAGAGCGCCCCCTGACCATCGTGACCGTGACAGCGGATACACAACAGCGTATAAGTCTGGTAGCCCTGTTTCATCTGCGTCAGCGTCTTCGCATCCAGATTGGCAAACGCAGGCTGATTCCCCCCTTCCCGATAACGCAGGCTGGCCTGTGCGGAAACCAGCACCAGATCATTCTCAGCATACGCGGCTGCGAATTCACTGATCAACTGCCGCCCCAGATCGGATTTCGCGTACCGCAACGAATTCACCGCCTGCACGACAACACTGATGTCGTCATCATAGCCGGCATCGGCAATCTGTTTCACCAGTTCGGGATCGCCGGCCAGCAGCGGTTCGCTGAGTCGCATCCCCGCCTGTTTCACGCGCGGATCGGAATCTCCGAGCGCGGCGAGAATCATTGGTTTCGATACCATTTCCAGTCCCTCCAAGGTCCACAGGGCATGCAGGCGGCCCAGCGGTGATGTGCCTTCTCTCGCTAGGATCACTAACGCCGGAACCACCGATTTGTCATTGCGTAACACGATCAGCTTCTGCGCCGTATCACGCCGCCAGCCGTTGGGATGCGAAAGTTCTTCCACGAGTTGCGCAGTTGACAGGTCCAGCAGTTTCGGAGGCGTCTTACGAATCGTCGATTCGTGAACAACTCGATAAATGCGGCCGCGGCCAATGTTTTTCGCGAAACCCTCTTTGTCGATCACGCCCC
This sequence comes from uncultured Gimesia sp., assembly GCF_937919775.1. Classification (GTDB taxonomy): domain Bacteria; phylum Planctomycetota; class Planctomycetia; order Planctomycetales; family Planctomycetaceae; genus Gimesia. The sequence continues at coordinate 2,637 of NZ_CALFPF010000757.1, read as the reverse complement.
GCAGATACGAGCCTTTCTTCGTCCAGTTGCCTTCCTGAATAATCCCCCGATACATGTCGACAATATAGAGACAGCCGTCGGGTCCGGTGGCCGACCAGAGCGGACGAAAGTTTTTATCCGTCGACGCAATGAACTCCGAATTATCATAGGCATTACTGAGCACCGTTTTGCCGTCGATCTGCGTCACTTTAGCGCGACGTACCAGACGACCGACCGGCTCGGGGAGAATGTAGTCCCCGTTGAAATCGTCCGGCAACTGGTCTCCTCGATAAATCGACTGCCCTGCACAGCCGGTAAATCGATTCAGCCCGCCCCGTTCCTTGTCGACGCGTCCGAGCCCCCCCTGCACATCCACCATCTCTACAATCGGGAAGACGGCTTCGAAATCTTGTTCGAGTTCTCCCGGCAGAGAGATCTTGCCGTACTGTGGCAGCTGCTGAAATCCGTAAGCTGGTTTTTCACCGCCTGCAGCCGAGAGGAAAAAGCGACCCACATCATCCATCGCCAGACCCCACTGACCGTTATCGCCAAAGATCTGCTCCGATTCCCATTTCCCCTTGGTGAAGCGGTGTCGCTTCGTCCCCAGTCGGGCAGAATAAATCCAGTTGTCGAGCCCCCACATCAACCCACTGTTTTGATGTTCGAGATTCCCCCCTGCTTTGCCCCCCGGATAGAGCAATATCTTTTCGTCGGCCACACCATCGCCGTCGGTATCGCGGTAGCTGTAATAATCTTCGGTGTAAGTTTCATTGACGATAATCCGATCGTCGAGCGGCAGGATCATCCGCGGCAGCACCATATTGTCAACGAACCGCGTCACCTTATCCATACGGCCGTCGCCGTCGGTATCTTCCAGCAAAGACACGCGTGATTTGGGTAGATCCTCGTCGGTGCCATCCGCATCCTGCATATAGGTCCGCATCTCAGCCACATACATCCGCCCGTTGCCATCCCAGACGCAGAGCACCGGCTCTTCAATCATCGGCTCTGCAGCGACCAGTTCCAGCCGGTAACCGGGCGCTACATGAATTCGCTTCATCGATTCTTCGGGCGAATAAAAGGTGGAATCTGCCGCCACCGGTTTACGGTCGACCCCCTGTGTTTTCGCGGGAATCGTCGCGATAGACGGTGCGGTATATTGAGAATCACCGACGGTCGCGAGATAGGCCAGCAGATCGGAGACCTGCGACTCCGGCACCCCTTTCAAGAGTTCCTTGGGCATTACGGAAATCGGCTGTTTGACCATTTCCTCAATCTCGGTGCGCGGAATTGTCTGTTCCTTCACGAGCTGATGATCGGGAATCAGCACCGTCACCGACTCATCGTTCTGCTGAGTGATTCGCCCGGTGAGCACTTTTCCCGACTGCAGAATGATCGAGTACGCCTCGAATCCTTTCCTGATCTGTTTGCTCGGTTCGTTAATCGACTCCAGAAATTCCTGCCGCGTTAACGGCTTCTCAGGTTTCGTCAGATCCGGTCCCAGCGAAACCGTTTTGCCATCCACTGCATGACAGGCGGCACAGCCCCGCTGCGCGAACAGCGCCCGTCCCCGCCGATGATTGCCCGTCTGATTGCGAGAATGATTGTCCGTTTTCGAAACATCAGCAGCCTGTGAAGAAAACGGCAACAAGAGTAAAAACGTGAACGCAAAAAAACAGGCTTTCATGCTTCGACTTTCAGTAAACCATGGTGAGACAGTGAGGAATCCGATTTCAGCAACAACCGGCCCCCGAACCAATATCGGAGCCGACAGGAATTGCCGCATTTTAGCATATGAAACAGTTCAACAAAAGAAGCGGGCTAAACAGTTTACCAGTGAAGCAACCGAGATACATCGACAAACTGGTTTTCTTTCGGCAGATCGTCGAAAGTGTAACAGTCCCCCTGGAACAGATGCGTGCCGAAGCATATCACTTTTATCTGTATAAGCTCGGAAATACCAATCTCTCCGAACGCGAACAGATCCGCTGCCGCGAACGCATGGATAAACTGCTCGGGCTCGACACCCCCACCCAGCCCTGGCAGAAACGCTGGTTGCGTAACCTGACTCTGGAACAGATCCAGAACATGTCAGCCGAGGAGCTCGAAGCCACACGGAAACTCGTTCACAAAGATTATTACCGAATGACAGGTCAACCATATGCAAAGGACGGTTCAGTACCTAGATGAAAAGTGAGCACTAAAACGATTGGTTAGGAATCAGAACAGCCGGGCGAAACTGTTGGCTGGCCTAACAGCGTTCGAATGAGAGCGAAAATCAGCAGGAAAAAGTAATTCGGGCCGAACTCAGCGAGCAAGCCTGGAGCCCCAAAGGTACACATCCAACCAGAAAACATTTGCATCTCCAACAGAAACCATTCAGAATGAAAACAGACCTCTCACTTCGCTCCTTTTCAGAAAGACACGCACATGCATCGCCTGCTGCTCATCTGCCTGGTCGTCTCTCTCAGACTGCTGACACTGGCTTCATCTGCAGACGCTACGAATGACTATTTCCTTCCAGGCGACGCTTTCTTTCCTTCAAAACTCTTTCTGAAAAATCTGAAACAACAGGAGCAGGACCCCGAACCTGTGTTTAACTATAACTAGTGGGTGTCCCGAAAGTGGCTTCGTGCGGAATTTTACGTGTTAAAGCAT
>NZ_CALFPF010000756.1 GCF_937919775.1 uncultured Gimesia sp. | reverse complement strand
ACCTTAACCCCGGTAACCTGACCGGGGTTTTTTCTGCATATGGAATTCGTCAGTTCAATCACGCATTGATTCAAATCTCATATCATTTAACCCTATCGGGAGCCCACGATGCGAAACACTGTCCGCTTTGTTGGATTGAAATCAGGGTTATTTTGTCTGACTTTTCTTTTTTGTGGTTTACCACTAGCCGATTGCGGCGTGATTTATGTCGATAATCGTACTGGCAATAATTCTTTAAACGGACGCTCGCCGAAAATCGAGGGCGGGAAAAACGGTCCGGTCAAAACGATTCAGCGGGCACTCGATTATGCCAGACAGGGAGATAAAATCATCCTGACCAGGAATGAGACTCCCTATTATGAATCACTCACCTTGGCTGGCAGACGATTCAGTGGCATTGGAGAAGAAAAATTCACCATACTGGGTAATGGTGCTATCATCAGCGGTGCGATCATCATACCCATGAATGGCTGGAGAGAATTAGAGAATGGACTCTGGAAAGTAACCCCCTTTCGAAAAGGTTATTTCAATCTGTATCTCGATGGCAAAAGTCTTCCCGAATATCAAGCAGCAGAGGGACAACCCGTCAATCTGGATGAAATTCCGTCCGGAAAATGGGCCGTGCACCAGGGCGCCATTTATTATCGGGGCTTAAAAAATCAGTTGCCGCCAACGGAATCGTTTGCTCTCGCGGGCAAATCTGTCGGCCTGTCACTGATTGATGTGGAAGGGGTCTCTATTTCAGATGTGACATTTGAGAATTTTCGGCAAGATGGGATCAACATCCACGATCGCTGCAAGGATGTCGTTCTCGAAAAAGTAACCTGTACGGGAAACGGGCGCTGCGGACTTTCAGTAAATGGCACATCACAGATAGAAGTCATCGATTCCAAACTGATCAACAATCGTATTGATGACCTGGCCGTGACAGAACAGGGATTGGCCGACCTGAAGAATACAGAACTCAGTAAAAAAGCAGCGGTCTCCCCGTAAGCATTCAGTCACTGGTTCCTGACATTTACGTTTCTTCCACATCGGGTCCTTCGAGCTCCTCGAGTTCTTTTTCGGCTTCCCGCTCTGCTTCATTCAGTTTCAAACCTTCGCGATTCGAAAAATACAAACCAATCAGCGTTACGGGAATGTATTGCGAAAGCTGATAATAGATCGAAGCAGCAAATGCATCTGCCTTGGAAACTCCGAACGCCTGCAAACTGATCCAGAAACAAAGTTGAATTACGCCAAAGAAACCTGGAGTCGAAGGCACTGTTACGCCAAAAGCAGTCACCCCCAGAACCACAAACGCCGCCAGAGGAGTAACCTGAATATCAAAACTCCAGAGCGCAACGAGAATACTCAATCCGTTGATGGCCCATTGTGCAAATGAAGTCCAGATAATCCCAAAACAGAGTCGCTTACTTTTCATCGACGCCATTCCGTGTGCACCAGACTGCATCATTTCCAGCACCAGATGTGTCAATTTTGATGGCAGGAAACTCAGGTAGCTGAAGATTTTCCGAAACAGTCCTATCACCCTTTCTGTCCAGATCAGATAGGTCGCCACAAGCGAAATCATCACCAAGATGACTATCGCCATCAGCAAACTTAAAGAGCGATAGTGATCGGGTAGATTGGGGGCAAAAGAAATGCCTACCCCGAGGAAACAAAGAATCGCAACGATATCAAATAATCGTTCCAGAACGACAGTCGAAAGTATGGTCGTTTTCGGAATTTGAAACTGCCTGCTCAGTACATATACACGCAAAAATTCCCCCAGATGAGCGGGAAGAATGTTATTTCCCATGAAACCAATCATCATGGCCGGCGTGACCTGCGACACGGAAAGATCTTTAATCGGTTCCAGGAGCATCCGCCAGCGCAGTGCTTTAAACCAGAAAAATACAAACAGCAGCAGCAATAACACAGGCAGTGTCCAGAAATTAGCACGCTGAAAGCTTTCCTTAATCTGTTGAGGATCAATCCCCCAGACCGCAGCCGTCAGGCAGGCGATCGTGATGATGATACCGATCATCAGTTTGATCAATTTCGATTTATTGATGGGGACAACTCCTGAAATAGCATGCATGTTCTTTGATAAAACTTGAAGCGAGACAGAATAGTTTTATCGCATCATAAAAAGCAATCATACATCAACCCGACTGGTTCAGCCACAAAACAAACATCACCAGACTACTGTCTTTTCCCATTTTTCCACAATCCATCTTTTTCTAGCATGAATTTTTTACAATGTTTACACCTTTCTGCTAAAACCTCTTGCCAACTTAAAGAGAGAATTTTATCCTTCTTCCCTCTTCTCAAGTTTTTTCGTGCAGGACTAGTTTCGATAGACTGCGAAGAACCCTACCCCAAAAAGATTCCCGTTTGGATTTACTGGAATATTTTATCAAGGGATTGAAAACAAGGAGCTCATGGATGAGCATTTTAAAGATCTATTACCCCGAAGATACCCGGAGCGAGTCTGTTGTCTCGCGCGATGAACCAACCCCGATGATTCTTCCTTTTAATCGAGGTTTCTTTAGAAAACCTCATTATGTGCAGCAGGAAGACTGGGTATTAAAGCGTGCTCGCACGCTATTCAAAAATCATCAGTGCCCTGCCTGCAACAGCTCTGCAATTGAATCATTGGAATTGCGAGATGGTCTGCTCAATCGGAAAAATCGTCTGATTCCAGGTACGGCGACAGTCGTTGGATTTCGATGCGAATCTTGCGACACGGAATGGCCGGCCTGACGTTACACTTGCCGCCAATCTCACATCACCGAGAAGTAGTTTTCGACTGCGAAGTCAAAAGCTGCCGGAGTCAGTTTCCTGGGCGCCTGTTTGTAGACGCAGAAATTTTTGACCTGTAGTAACAGGTCCCGAGGCTGACAGGCACGGAACGGTCGATTGACGGCAGTATAATGCGTGTCAACCAGATACTGGTATGCAGTTTCATCAAATTGAAAACCCATCATGGGTGCCATCAATTCAAACAGCGCCCGGAATTCCTCTGGCGAGGGATCCATGGCCTCAATTTTATACGGAATACGACGCAAAAAAGCGGCATCGACAAGATCTTTGGGTTCCAGGTTTGTTGAAAAGATGATGAGCTGATCAAAGGGAACCTGGATTTTCTTACCACTGGGAAGATTCAGGAAGTCATAGCGTTTTTCCAATGGAACGATCCAGCGGTTTAATAACTCATCGACGG
>NZ_CALFPF010000755.1 GCF_937919775.1 uncultured Gimesia sp. | reverse complement strand
CATAATTGTAACCATTTATGTAAGGTAGGCAAATATAAAATCGGTTTCCAGGAAGGAAATTAATGAGACGGAAATGGTCCTTCCCCAAAATCAGTCCTTGATCGCTTGAAATTATAGCGGTAAAATAAGGAGGGTAGACACTTTTAGCCTATAACAAAGTGAACGTCGGTCTATTTATTGCCCACCAAATTCAAATAAAAATATTGCTAAATTACACAGGTTTTTTTTGCATTTCTTTCGTTATTTAGTATATTTAAGTATAAATGGTCCTTTATGTTAGGCCATCAAGTTCCCACCTGCGACTACAGTCGACCTGCCAACCCTGCCTGTGTAAGACACTGACCTGAGACCTCATACCGATTTCTGTTAGAATCATTTGCGTGAATCGCATTCTTCTAATGGATCACTGCAAATATAAAGAGTGTTGATCTCATGACGGACTGGAAAACTCACTTGAAGAGAAATCATATGTTGAACCGAATTTTAGTCGTTGCTTCGTTTGCGGTCTGCGCGTTGATGGTGCCTGCAGCCGAGGCGGCCGAGCAGCCGTTGCAGGTCTCACCGGAGAAAGCGTCACTTTCCGGTCTGCTGGATTATTTCCAGATTCAGGTTCCTGTTTCCGAAAACGGAAAAATGGTGCGGGACCTGACTCATGAAGTGAAATACACGAGCCTGACACCCGAAATTCTGGAAGTGAATTCGGAAGGCCTCGTGCGTCCGGTCGGTTTCGGCAAGGGAACGATTCAGGTGGAACATGCCGGCAAGAAACGCGACATTTCCGTCGAAGTCAAAACGAGACCGAGCGGCAAGAATGCCAGCTTTGTCATGGATGTCGTTCCCGTCTTGAATAAAGGGGGCTGCAGTCTGGGCGGTTGTCATGCTTCGCAGTTTGGCAAAGGGGGATTTAAATTATCCTTGTTCGGCTATGCGCCAGAGCAGGATTATCCCGAGATTGCCCGCGATGACCGTCAACGCCGCATTTCCATTTTGCAACCCGAAAAAAGTCTGATTCTAGAGAAGGCATCGATGGCGATCGCGCATGGCGGGGGACGACGGTTCGCGAAAGACTCTTATGAGTACCGGATTATGGAAACCTGGATCTCGGAAGCGGTCACGGAAATCGATGAGAAGGAAGCCAAAGTGGTTGGCATGGAACTGACTCCCATGACGCGACGTTACAAAAAAGGGGATGTGCAGCAGTTACGGGTCATTGCAGAATACAGTGACGGAACAAAGCGGGATGTGACCGCGGTTGCGCAGTATGACAGTCTGGTAGAAAACATTGCCACGGTGACGCCACGGGGAAAAGTAGAAATTCAGGGACCGGGCCAGACGGCGATCATGGTGCGTTATATGGGTCAGGCCAAAGTTTCGACGGTGATCTCGCCTTACAAAGACAAGGTCGATCTGGCGGAATTCAAGCCGAACAACTTTATTGATGAGCAGATTAAAAAACGGTTTAACGAACTCGGCCTGGAACCTTCTCCGCTGTGTACGGACGAAGTATTCATCCGCCGCGCGTTTCTCGATACGATCGGTACCTTGCCTGCACCGGACAAAGTGAAAACATTTCTCGCTTCCCAAGCGCCCGACAAACGCAGTCAGTTGATTGATGAGTTGCTCGGTCTGACCGGCGATCCGGCGCGCGATATTTATGTGGAGTCCTGGAGTGCCTACTGGGGCATGAAGTGGGGCGATCTGCTGCGAAATAACCGGAACAAAGTCGGCGACGGCGGGATGTGGGCGTTTTCCAACTGGATTCGTCAGTCGCTCCGCGAGAACAAACCGGTCAATGAATTTGTAAGTGAAATCATTACGGCTCAGGGATCGATTTATCAGAACGGCCCTGCCAACTATTTCAAGATTGCGACCAACCCCGAAGATCTGGCCGAGGCCACTTCACAGATTTTCCTGGGTGTGCGTCTGCAATGTGCGAAGTGCCACCATCATCCCTTCGAAGTTTACAGCCAGAAAGACTATTACAGTCTGGCTGCGTTCTTCACGCGCGTCGGCAACAAAGGAAGTGTCGATTTCGGTGCCTTGGGTCAGGATACGATTATCAAAGTGAAAAGCAGCGGGTCGATCCGTCATCCCCGCACGAAAAAAACGATGGAGCCAACGCCGTTAATGGGCGAACCGATCGACGTGACCTCGTATCGTGACTTTCGGCGTCCCCTGGCACGCTGGCTCACCTCGCCTGACAATCGTCTGTTTTCACGCAGCATGGTAAACCGCTTCTGGTCGTATTACATGGATACCGGCTTTGTGGAACCCATCGATGATATGCGGGAAACGAACCCCGCTTCCAATCCGGAACTGCTCGAAACGCTGGCCGATCACTTTGTCGAATCAGGTTATAACCTGAAAGAGTTGATGCGGGTGATTATGAATTCGCGGGCTTATCAGTTGTCCTCTGATCCGCGACCGGAAAACGTCGCGAAAACCCGTTTTTACACACAGTACAATGTGAAACGATTACCGGCGGAAGTGATGCTTGACGCGCTGGATGATTTAACGGGCTCTCAGGAACGCTTTCAGGGCGTGCCCGAGGGAACGCGGGCGATTGAGCTGCCTGATCCCAACTATAATTCTTACTTTCTGGACACACTGGGTCGGCCGAAGCGCGTGATCACCTGCGAATGCGAACGCACCAGCCAGCCGAATCTGGCTCAGGTGCTGCAGGTCGCCAACGGGCAATTGATTAATACGAAGCTGGCTACCAAAAACGGCCGCATCGAGCAGTTGCTGAAAGCGAAAGCAGCAGACCATGACGTGTTTACTGAAATGTATCTGGCTGCCTTCAGCAGATATCCGACCAAACAGGAACTGGCTAACTGCGACCAGATTGTGAAAAGTTCCAAGGACAAACGCGAAGGATATCAGGACGTGATGTGGGCCATCAGCAACAGCCGCGAATTCCTGTTCAACCACTAAATCAGCCTGCCGGTGTGCGAAACAAACGGCTTTCGAAATCATAAACCACAGTGCCCATTTCAACGCGTTTGAAACGGGCACTGCTTTTTTGACGACTGTACTGCCTGAAAATTACTTTCCCGGATCAGGGCTGCTTTTGCTGTTTATTCTGCTCGGCTTGTTTCCGGTAATATTCCGAAATGATTTTGCCTTCGTAGCCAGCCATTTTCCAGGCGGGCCAGCGGGGTGCTTCTGCCTGAACTTCTGCGAAGATTTCCTGCATCTGCTGTTTCATTTTTTCCAGAATTTCCCGTTCACTTTCAGAACGGTCCGTGGTTTCGGCGATATCAGTTTGAATGTGATACAGCTCAAACCCCGTCAGTTTCGCCTGTTTTACAGCGTCGATTTCTTCCGTTGTAATACCACCGGAAGGCTTGGGGGTCGGGACATCGAGCCGTGCCAGCAGTTTCCATTCCCCATCGCGGATCGCGACTTTGGCTCCGTTGTGTGCCCGGTTAAACTGCCAGTACAGAGGTCTTGCGCGTTTGACTGGTTCCCCTTTGAAGAGCGGCAGAATATTCGTGCCATCCAGCACACGATCTGCCGGGACAGGAATATCAGCAACCGCACACAAGGTAGGCAGGATATCAACGCCGCAGACGGGGATATCGCTGGTGCTGCCCGGTTCGACATGAGCCGGCCATTGAATGATGCCGGGTACGCGAATGCCGCCTTCATAGGTAGCTCCTTTTTTATCGCGAAGCGGTCCGGAAGAACCGTGCGGATGACGTCTGGTAATCGCCGGGCCATTATCGCTGGTGAAGATGATCAGCGTGTTGTCCCGCAGTTTCTGTTCGTCTAAGGTTTTCAGGATGCGGCCAAAGGCGTCATCCATCTGGGTGACGTTGCCGTGGTGCGCAGGCAACGTCGAATCTTCGGGAGCGGCATAAAGTTTGCGGAATCGTTCGGCACTGGCGATAGGTTCGTGCGGTTCGTGAAAACAGACGAACATGAAGAACGGTTTTTCCTTATCGCGCAGATTGACGAGCCAGTCCTGTGCTTCATCGGCGACAAGCTGGGCTGCGTAACCTTCCTGCTTCCCCACAGGCTTGCCATTTCGCACGAAATTAAAAGGATTTTCGTGGGTTGGCAGTGCATTGTTCTGTGTCGAAAACCAATGGTCAAACCCGTGGTCGGAGGGTTGTGGCTGCCCGACCAGATTAAACATGCCGTTTAAATGCCATTTGCCGGTATGGCAGGTGGCGTAACCGGCCTGACGCAACAGTGTGGCGATGGTGATTTCCTGTTTGCGTACATGCATCGGAGAATACATGGGAATCCAGTTATAAATACCGACGCGAAAAGGAGTGCGGCCCGTCATCAGTCCGGTGCGTGAAGGAGAACAGTTCGGGTGTGCTGCATAACAACTGGTCAGCTTCAACCCTTCTTTGGCAAAGCGGTCGACATTCGGGCTTTTGATGACCGGATGACCGTAACAGGCCAGATCACCATATCCCAGATCGTCGCAAAGTACGACCATGATGTTAGGACGTGTATTTGCGGAAGTCTGACCCGCGTTTTCCGCAGAGAATAACTCCGTGGTCAGCAACACTGTCAGCAGGAAAACGAAAGAAGATTTTGCGAATGGCATATCAAATTACCTTTCCGGATCAGCAGTCAGTCGCTTTGACTCACGCGACGATGCAGGATCTCTTGTATGATGCTCTTAAGTCATACTTAAAAGGAAACGGATCGGAAAAGCAACTCAACCAGGGTCTTGGAACAAAAAGAGCCCCTGACACGAGTTCTCGCATCAGGGGCAGCTTTAGTTTACTCACATTTAATTATTGTCCTCAGCCACTAATTCAGAACGGGCCGAGTCCGTTCATTATAGTGAATCCAGTTTTCTGCCGTCAGCGGCATTACCGGAATTATTTCCTTTGACCTCGCCGGTGGCAGGATCGTAAATCCAGCCGACAGTTTCCGTGCCGTCTTTTGCTGTTTCATCTGGTGTCGTACCAGGGACATCAGCCACGATCATAATTCCACGACCACCCGTGTAAGGGTTGGGAGGAACGCTGCCGAGGAGGTACGGACCGAATGCTTTTGTTCCGATCGCACCGGTGGTGCCATCTTTGTCGCTGGAAAGCAGCAGCGCATCACGGAAATCGTCTGCATTGGTAGAACCGTCTGCAGGATATTTTCCAAGATGCTGGAACTTATACATTTGAATCTGGCTGCGCAGGGTCTGTAAGTCCTGAACGAGTACCGATTCTTTCGCGTCGTCATTGGTTGAAATGAACTGTGGTAAAACGGTTGCAGCCAGAATGCCTAGAATCACGACTACAATCATGACTTCGACAAGCGTAAAGCCCGCCCGTTTTCCTTTTTGTTGTGCTGTTTTAATCATTGCCCTTCTCCGAGATTGCGAATGTGTGTGCCACATTGGATGTTGTTAAATAGGTTGGGTGTTTCCAGCTTCTGTTTCCTCATCGGGAAATTACGGGAACCCCGGAATGTGCTTCTGGATCAAACCGATTTGAAATCAGTGGCTTCAAATCACCTGTCAGATCCCCTGTCATTTTGGCCCGTTCAGAAGGGACGCCGACTGAGTGGCCATCGAAAATCTATGTTTTTTATCCGGGTAGTCAATTAAATT
>NZ_CALFPF010000754.1 GCF_937919775.1 uncultured Gimesia sp. | reverse complement strand
TATCACACAGGGGGCTGTCATTTTCTGATGGGAGATGGAGCCGTCCGGTTCATTTCAGAAAATATTGATCTGGGAACATTGCAGGATCTCACAACACGCGCCGGTGCAGAAGTGGTCGGCGAGTTTTAAGCGCAGCTCCTCACCTCCGAGTCTGTTCTGTCAAATGTATTATCATTTTTAACATAAATTGATCCTCTTTCTCTGGTCCCCGCAAATGAATGGCAAATTATTTCTCGGCATTTTCTGCCTGCTTTTAATTGGATGCAGCCAGGCTGCTGACGACTCATCGTTGACTTCCGTCAGTGGCAAAGTCACTTACCAGGGAGAACCGGTTCGCGACGGCGTGATTCGCCTGTCCCCCGCCGCAGGCAGTCAGGCGCCGGCGAGGACCACCCAGATCAAAGCCGGCCAATACCAGTTCGCCGAACGGACCGCTGTGAAAGCCGGCACCTATCAGGTCGAGATCAATGCATTTCGGGGCGGGTCCGGCCTGCCGGGAGACAGGACCGAAGATTCACCGGAACGGGAACAGTTTCTTCCGGAACAGTTCAACACGAAAACCGAAATCGAAGCGTTCACCGTCAAACCGGGCGCCAGCGAAATTCAACAAGATTTTGACCTCAAGTAAAGAAAAACGACTCATGATCAGGAACTCCGAGATGATCAAACTGCGTACTGCTTGTATGACATTGATGGTATTTTTCGCCGGTCAGCATCTGATGATCAGCCACAGCGATGCCGAATCACGATTGATCGCCAAATCCACAAAAGAACTGCCGCGGCATGGCGAAGGTGCTTTACTCACACTCGACAACGGGCGATTACTTGTCGTTTACACGCAATGGTACGGCGCCACCGGAAGCGATCATGATCCCGCGCGGCTGGTCGAAATCCATTCGGACGATGCCGGCAAAACCTGGTCTGAGCCGAAAACCGTTCAGGAAAACATCGGCAAGATGAATGTGATGTCTGCCAGTCTGGTGAAGACGGCCAGCGGGAAGATCCTGCTGACTTACATCCGCATCGACAGCAACCGCTTCGCCAATTTATGGTACAAAGAATCAACCGATGAAGGTAAAACCTGGAGTGAACCCAAGCAACTCTCTCATGGTAAAGAGGGAGTAATTTTCACGGTCAACTCAGCAGCCATCCGTTTGAAATCCGGACGCATCCTGCTGGCAACCTTTGGTTCTCCCAGCGCCTGGCAGAAAGACGAACACTTTGTCTCGTTCAGTTATTATTCCGACGATGAAGGAGAGACCTGGCATCGATCAACAAATGAAGTGGACTGCCCTTTGCGCGGCGCGATGGAACCGGAAATTGAACAACTCAACGATGGGCGCATCCTGATGCTCATTCGCACGCAGACAACCCGCATGTATCGCGCCTACAGCAGTGATGGAGGGGAAACCTGGGGTCCTGCTGAGAAAACGGACATTGTTCATCCCGAAGCGCCCATGCTGTTGCAGCGAGCGCCAGGAAAAGACGCGCCGCTGATTCTGATCTGGAACAATGCAGTCGTTCCCGGAGCCGGCCATCAGGGGCCACGCACGCCGCTAACCCTCGGGCTTTCCTACGATGAGGGCAAAACCTGGGAGAACCTGACCAAAATCGAAGATGATCCCAAAGGCTCTTACTGTTATGCCAGCATGGATTTTCGAGATGATTCGCTGCATCTGGTGTATTATGGTCCCGGGGGACTGCGTTATCAGGAAATTCCCTTGAAGAAACTATTGCAAAAAAACAGTGCTCCAGAACCGGCTGAGCCTTCTTCGAAATCGGGCAAATAGACGTCTGTTGTCAATGACAAGCCCCTCCAGAGGGATTACCATTAAATAAGTTAGACGGTGATCACCAGACACTCAGAGGGCGCTCCATGAAATACCTGCCGGCTTTTCTGTTCCTGTTTACAATTACGCTTGCACCCTGCACTGCTCTGGCAGACTGGCCGCAATTTCGGGGAGATGCTGCGCGCACCGGCTACACCAAAGATCCCCTGCCCAACCGCATGGAACGGAAGTGGACGTTTCGAACAAAACACGCTCCCACACCCGCCTGGCCGACGCACACCCGCATCAAATTTGACGAGGTCTTTCAGCCAATCATCGTGGAGCAGACGGTGCTGTTCGGCAGTTCGACCGATGACCAGCTTTATGCCCTCGATCTAAAAACGGGAGAACTGAAATGGAAATTCTTCACCGAAGGACCGATCCGTTTTGCACCGGCGGCCTGGAAAGACCGCGTGTTCGTCGCCAGTGATGACGGTTGTCTTTACGCATTATCGATCAAAGACGGTTCCCTGCTCTGGAAAAAACAGGGGGGACCGCAACACAAATTTATCATGGGCAACGACCGGCTCATCTCTCACTGGCCTTCACGCGGCGGCCCGGCAGTGGTCGGCGATCAGGTCTATTTCGCCGCCGGCGTCTGGCCTTCGGATGGCGTTTATCTGTATGCCCTCAATGCAGAAACCGGAGACGTGATCTGGCACAATCAGAATTCCGGTCAACTGCTGATGAATCAACCGCATGGCGGCGCGAGTGCGAAAAGCGGCGTCTCTGCTCAGGGTTATCTGGCTGCCAGCGAAGACCAGATCTTCATGCCCACCGGACGCGCAGTTCCCGCAGCCTTCGAACGGGCGACCGGCGTTTTTCAATATTATCACCTGCAGAAAAATCAGCAGCGCGGCGGTTCCGATGTGGTGCTGGCTGATCGCTTTTTCTGTAACGCAGGTTGTCTCTACGATCAGACAAACGGCGATCTGACGCAACAAACGGGAACCGGCCCGATGGCAGTCACATCAAAGGGCATCCTGCGCGGCGATGGTCAGTCTCTGATTTACAGCGAATGGTCCGACACAGCCACCCGCGATCGCAAAGGGCAACCGATTTCCGTCAGGCAGTTGAAAGAAAAACGCATTATCCCACTGGATTACCAGATCACGGATGTCATCATCGCCGGCGATGACGCGTATTGCGGCTCTCACAACAAAGTTACCGGCGTCGATTATAAAGCGCAAGCCAACTCCTGGTGGTCGCATGAAATCGAAGGGACCGTCCGCGGCCTGGCGGCCTCCGATGAATGTCTCGTCGCCAGTACCGATGAAGGTGTCATCTGCTGTTTTGCAAATGAAGCAGCCAAAGAAACAGACGCGATGCCACCAGTCGACCAGAAAACGCCGCCTGCTGTGAACCCTGTTTATCAGGCGGCCGCGAAAGCGATCTGTGACAAAACCGATGTCAAAACCGGCATCTGCATCGACCTCGGTGCTGACAACGCACAACTCGCATTGGAACTGGCCCGGCAGTCGGATTTTCAGATTTATGTCGTGATGCACGACGCAGAGAAAGCAGCCACAGCGCGTCAATTGCTGGATGAGGCGGGCGTGTATGGTTCGCGCGTCGCCGTGCATGTGGCTGATCCGGAACAGTCCCCCTATTCCAAAAACTTTGCGAATCTGGTGATCTGCTCGGCTTCGCTGGAACGCGACATGAGTCCGGCTTTGTTGCAGGAAGCACGCCGCATCCAGCGTCCTTATGGCGGTCAGTTTTGCTGGGGACCAGTCAAGAAAATGCAGGTGGAAACCAAAGCCGACCTGCAAGGGGCCGGCAGCTGGACGCACCAGTATTCCAGTGCGACGAACACGGTCAATTCCGATGATGAAATCGTCAAAGGGCCGCTCAAAATGTACTGGTATCGTGACGTGGATTTCCAGATTCCCAATCGTCACGGCCAGGGCCCCGCGCCACTGGTGAACCGGGGCGTGATGGTCGTCGGCGGCCTGCATGGCTTATGCGGAATCGACGCCTACAACGGGCATACACTCTGGAAATATCAGTTGAAGAATAATCTCACCGATATGAATGGCATTCATCATGATCTCAGCACTGCTGAAGTCGGCAGCAATTTTTGTCTGGGCGGCGATTATGCGTTTGTCAGCAAAGATGAAGTTTGTCACCAGATCGATTTGAAAACCGGCAAACTGGTGCGGAAGATGTCCACGCCAGTCAGCCGCGACGATCCGAATCAGAACTGGGGTTATCTCGGTTATCATGATGGCGTGGTGTATGGCACCGTCAGTAACGACGCGCATTATACAAGCCCCCGCTACAAAGGCCTGAAGCTGCGGAATGAATCGGTGCTGTTTTTTGCGATGGATGCGAACACGGGCGAACTGCTCTGGACGTATCAGCCGGAATATTCCATCCGCAACAATGCGATTACCATTGGCAATAACAGCGTCTATCTGGTCGACCGGGAAATCGCCAAAGCCGACCACATTAAAGAAGCACGGCGGAACGGACGCCCTAATCCCCCCTCTCCGGAAGACGCGTTGCGTAAAGGAAAACTGAAGTCCTTCCAGGCCAAAACCGGCAAAGATCTCTGGCACGACGATCAGGAAGTCTTCGGGACACAGCTGGCGGTTTCCGAAGAAAACGAGATCCTGCTGATGTTTTATCAGGGAATCCGGCATAACTTTTTCCAGCTCCCCTCCGAAGTTGGCGGGCGCATGGCGGCCGTCGATGCGAAAACCGGCAAGCGGATCTGGGACATCAAAGCCGAGTATCAGTCGCACCCCGTCATCAACGGCGACAAGATCTATGCCCAGGGGGGCGCCTGGGATCTGAAGACAGGCAGCCCCCTCGATTTCCAATTCGACCGCTCCTACGGCTGCGGACAGATCTCTGCCAGTAAACACATGATGGTTTTTCGCTCGGCGACACTCGGTTATGTCGATCTGACTCGCAAAGCCGGCGTCGAAAACTTCGGTGGCATCCGCCTGGGCTGTTACATCAACGCCATCCCCGCCGGCGGTCTGGTGCTGGTTCCCGATGGTTCATCGCAATGCAACTGCTCGTATCAGATGCAGGCCTGGTTTGCTCTGGAAGGGAGTGAGTGATCGAGACCATCATTTTTCTCGATAGATTCTCAAAATATCTGGTAGTGATACCATAATACGTGCGTTACGTTCCCTGACGGGTTATTTTTCTGTGAAACTGCCGAAAACAAGCGGAATTCATGGAACCGTGATTAATGGGCCCTCAGATATCCTCAATGGGAGATCAAAACGGATGAAAAAGTGGATCGCGTTCCTTGCCATCGCCGGGTTAATCACAACCGCCGGGTTCATCACAACCAGTGTCTCCTCGCAACAACCGCGGGGTGAGCGGGATCAGCGCCGACCAGGTCCACCACCGCCGGACCCGATCCTCATGCTGTTTGACACCGACCGGGATGGCGAAATTTCGCAACAGGAAATCGAACAGGCGGCCGCGGTTCTGAAAAAGCTGGATCGGGACGAGAACGGCAAACTGACACACCATGAACTGCCGCGTCCTCCTCGACCGGGAGACGAGCATGGACACAGACCCAGAGACGAGCATCACAGGCACCCGGAAGACAACCGTCCGCCTCGTCCAGGAGAGGAACCAATGCGAGATCGAGAACCACAGACACCGGTTTCAGAAAACGCCCCTGCGGGCTCAGCGATCTTCAGCGGAGGTTACGAAACGGATCCGCGCGATCACGGGCGGCCGGTCACACTCATCGCCGCAGCGCTCGGCGTCGAGTCACAAGTCTTCCGTGATGCCTTCAGCAATGTGAAACCCGCGCGGAATGGAGCACCCACGGAAGCCAGAGCCCGCGCCAACAAAAAAGTCCTGCTGGATGCACTGGGCAAACATGGCGTCACCAACGACCGCCTGGATGAAGTCTCGAATTATTACCGCTACCAGCCAGGCAGAGGAGAACTCTGGAAACACACTCCCGCCAGCGCGATGGCCATCATCCAAGACGGAAAAGTCACCGGATTCAAGATCACCAACCCGGGTTCCGGCTACATGACGCCCCCCACGGTGACAGTCGCCGGACACGACGAGATTCAGGTGAAAGCCACGTTGGAATTCGGTAAGGATTTTCGCAACAACGGCAGTCTCAAATCACTGACCATTGTGGAATGAGAGTTTCAGACGGTTATCGCATGTAAAATGACAACATGCGATAACCGTAAAACCAGATATCGAGAATCGTAGTTACGAACCAGCAGACAGAGCAGCCGCTTTTTGTTTGAGCACATCCAGTTGCGCCTGGATTTTGTCCTTGGATGCCGAACTCTGATAGAGCGACTGCAGTTCTTTGGCAGCGTCTCTTAATTCAATGTAAGGCCCCTGATACTGACTGGCATACGCTTCCAGAGACTCCATCAGAATCGAGAGTTCCTGGGCCGCTCCTTTGGGGTTTTTCGTGGCGGAGGCGATAAACGCTTCGATGGATTTTTGTGCCACTTCGCTTTTCTGCGTTTCCGATGGCGGCGGCGCGGAAGGACCACCACAACCTGTCAGAGTAGTTGTTAATAACATCAATGCCGCACAGCAAACCAGCCGTTTAACAGACGCGATTCGACTTTTCATCTTTTTGTGCCCTTGTGTCCTGGAGTAAAAAAGCAGCTCCAATAAAAGATTGGAGCTGCCAATTCTTATGAACGAGATGCGTTCATTTTCAACTTAAAACTCGCCGATCACGTTACCATCGGAAATTGCCATCAGATTCAGGTAAGTGGTCTGATCAATATTTTCCGAGATGAAACGCACAGCACCATCGGTCAGCGCCACATGCACGCCACCGACATGAAAACTGCGTGCTGCCTGTCCTGATCCAGCACCTGTCAGATCAGGATTATTACGTCTGTTGAAATCCTTGTTTGAAGTGTCGTTGGAAGCATAAGGGGTGCCGTCATAAACCTGATTAGTATTGGGCGTCAATATACCAGCTGACGTTCTTCCGCTGAATAACGCTCCGGTGCACCAGCCCCAGGCACCTTTGTCATCGCCGGTATTGGTGCCGGTTACGATTTCACCCAGCATAATGGTATTGGAAGTTCCATCAGTAATATCGCGTATCTTGGCACCATTCTGCGCAATCGCGCTGAAGATCCCTCTGCGTGCGTTATTATTGTAATCGGCAATGGTCAATGTCGAACCCGCACCGACGGATCCTGCATACGTGATTTTTGAGAAATTGCCATCTACGGGCTGGGTTAATAAATATTGATCCACGCCTGGTTGAGAGGGACAACGTAAGATCGGAATTTTAGCCTGGAGAACACTATTCGACGTATTGGAATTTGCGCCTTGTGCAGGTAACAACATATTGTATTGGTTGTACAACGGGGCCTGATCCATAAAGGGGAGCACTTGAACTACCCAGGTCGTTCCCCAACTGACATTACGGCCATCTGTAGGAGCAGTACCGACTCCGTACCACACAGCTCCTGGAGGAAACGTGCGGTGTGTGTCATGGTAATTATGTAAAGCCAACCCGATCTGTTTCAGGCTGTTTTTACAGGTGCTGCGACGGGCTGCTTCACGTGCCTGTTGCACGGCCGGCAGTAACAGTGCAATCAGAATCGCAATGATGGCAATCACCACCAGCAATTCGATCAGCGTAAAGCCTCGATTTTTGTGGATGTTATTCGATCGCATGAATTAATTCCCTATAAAATGTGTATCAATCGAAAGCGGCCCCAAAACAAAACTGGTCCTGAAAAAAACACGACCATAAATATGCTTCTCATAGATAAAGAAGCAGGGCCCTGAGAATGGCTTACAAACCTGAGGAGAAAAACCAACACACGCGTGTT
>NZ_CALFPF010000753.1 GCF_937919775.1 uncultured Gimesia sp. | reverse complement strand
TCTCATCACCGTGTTACTTTGCCAGATTGAGAATCCAATTCGGAAACGAATGTATTAATCCAAGTTGATTCCATGACCAAATAATGCGTTTTCAGCCAGCAAATCTGGTTGGAAGAGAGATGCTGGAGTAAATCACGAATGGCTACACTGTTGATCGCTGCGGGCGCTTTTATAGGCTACATTATTGCCTACCATACTTATGGAAAGTGGCTTTCACAAAAAATATTTAACGTGGATGGACATGCGGAAGTTCCCAGTAAGCAACTGCGCGATGACATCGATTTTGTTCCCACGAAAAAAGAAGTCATTTTCGGGCATCACTTCACGAGTATCGCAGGCACGGGACCGATTGTGGGGCCTGCGATTGCAGTGTTCTGGGGCTGGCTGCCTGCACTCGTGTGGGTTTTGTTCGGCTCCATTTTCATCGGAGCCGTTCATGATTTTGGTGCACTTATTGTATCGTTGCGCAATCGTGGTCAGACCGTTGGTGAAATCGCCGGTCGTTTGATTGCCCCTCGCACCCGGATTCTGTTTCTGTTGATTCTGCTTTTGGCGCTCACTGTGGTGCTGGCGATTTTCGGGCTGGTGATCGCGATCATCTTCGCCCTCTATCCTGAGACCGTCATCCCCGTCTGGATCACCATGCCGATCGCCATTGTCATTGGTCTGATGGTTTATAAGCAGAATGCCGAGCTGCTGGTTCCCTCGCTGGTTGCCCTGGTCATTGTTTATTCCTCGATCTATCTGGGGGCTTACTACTGGCCCGTGAATATTGCGACCATGTTTAATATTCCCGTCATGGGGCCATTCCCCAATACGGTGATTCTCTGGACCTTCGTGTTGTTGGCTTATTGCGCAGTCGCATCGGTCCTGCCGGTCTGGCTGTTGCTGCAACCGCGCGACTTTATCAACAGTCATCAGCTGGTTCTGGCGTTGGGATTGCTGCTCATCGGCGCCATCGTTTCCGGAGCAACTGGCAAAGCAGACCTCATTCACAGTGCCCCCGCGATTGCCACCAACATCCCCGCAGACGCCCCGCCGATCTGGCCGTTCCTGTTCATCACCATCGCCTGCGGCGCCTGTAGTGGTTTTCACTGCCTCGTCAGTAGCGGCACGAGCAGCAAGCAGGTCGAATCCGAACTGGATGCGCAATATGTCGGCTACGGTGCCATGCTTCTCGAAGGAGGGCTGGCGGTCATCGTGATTCTCGCCTGTTGTGCCGGCGTGGGTATGGGCGATTTTACCCGTATCGGTGAAGGCGCCGCCTATACTTATCAGCCAACCATTGATGCCGCCACAGGAACGCAACTTACCGGAGTCGCTGCCTGGGAAACCCGCTACGATTCCACCAAAGGTTGGGACGCGTTTGGGTTGAAAGATAAAATTGGCGCTTTCATACAAGGGGGCGCGAACTTTCTGAAATCGATCGGCATTCCCATGAAGCTGGGCATCAGCATCATCGCCGTGCTCGTCGCCAGTTTTGCAGCGACCACGCTGGATACCGCCACGCGACTGCAGCGTTATGTGATTCAAGAGCTGGCGGCCACAATTCATATCAAACCATTGACCAACAAATATGCGGCCACAGGTCTGGCTGTCTTTCTGGGCGGGATGGTGGCGATGATGCCCGCCAATGCAACCGCAGGACCGGGCAGCGGAGGCCTCATTCTCTGGCCGCTCTTCGGTGCCACCAACCAGCTTCTGGCAGGTCTGGCGTTTATGGTCATCGTCTTTTATCTCCGCCGTCGCAACAAACCGATCATTTTCGCTTTGCTGCCGATGATTGTCATGTTGATCATGCCCGCCTGGGCGATGCTCTGGAACATGTTCAACAGCGGGTCCGGTTGGTACTTTAATCCCGACAAACAGTATCTGTTTCTGTTCGGCGTCGCTGTGATCGCCTTGCAGCTTTGGATGATGATCGAAGGCTGGCTCGTCTGGACCAAATCCAAAGGGCTCCTGGAAGAACAGCTGCCCGATTTGCCAAAAATCCGACCAGTCGTCGCCCCCAGCCCTGCCGCCGCCGGCGGTTCGAATTAGTTGAGAGAGAACTCCCCGGTTTTCTGCAGTGACTGACAGAGCAGATCGATGCTGCGCACGAACGCGCCTTGCAAATCTGGACGGAAAAGCAACCCGCTCTGCGAAGTGATGCGTGTTATGCGTGTTTTGCAGGGCGCAAACGGTTGTTTTCAGCTGACTATCGCGAACCGGTTCCGGTTCGACACCATAAAACCCTCTGGTTTCAGAGCGATTTTCAAAACTGCTGCTCACTCGCCCCCCCTTTTTCGACGCGTATCGGCGCGCGTTGGGACGCCCTCGCCACGTTTCTGCGCGGTATCGGCCAGAGCCCGTCCGCTCAGGGCGCAGCACTGCAACACTCATTTCCTTTGACTCCGTGCTGTTTTTAAAGTTGATCAAAGCCATCAAGACACCGTTCCGTCATCAGCCATTTCAGAAGTACAACAGACCCATGTGTCTGCCCGCTGGATGTTAAATCCAGAACATAAAAACCCGATCACATCCTAGCGGAAAGACTCGGCAGACCCGAGATGAACATCACGCAGTAATGGTCTCTTTTGAGCAGCATCAGAAAATTCAATAGATCATTGATCTCACATAGACCACCCGAACGAAATCAATGCTCATTGATTTGGGTAGGCCCGAATGCACATCCGGGCCGAGCGCAGCGAGCAGGAAATTGCCAGAGAACACGTACCGCTTTATCACGCTATACCCCGCCGAGAGTCATGGAAGCCAGACGGTGGTACAGCAATTTCCTATCTCACTCACCGTGTGCCACGGCCCGGCTTGTCCGGCCGTGCAAAGCAATTCACGCTGACCCACTTGTTAAAATGTAGGGGTCGACCGATGTGTCGACCCGCCTGGAGAGATGCAACCAGAGATTGCCGTACAAATGGAACACGAAAAATGATTCGTACGTTAAAACAAAAACCACCCGAATCCCGGCGGGCGGACACATGGATTCGCCCCTACCACAGAACGCGTTGGACAGGTTAGCCTGGTATCAAACCAGCACCGTCATACAAGCCGAGCGGTGGAACAGCAAATTTCTATTTCACTCGCCGTGTGCCACGGCCCGGCTTGCCCGGCCGTGCAAAGCAATTCACGCTGACCCACTTATTAAAATGGAGGGGTCGACCCATGTGTCGACCCGCCTGGAGAGATGCAACCAGAGTTTGCCGTGCAAATGGAACAAGAAAAAAGATTCGTACGTTAAAACAAAAACCACCCGAACCCGGCGGGCGGTCACATGGATCCGCCTCTACCACAAAACGCGTTGGACAGGTTAGTCTGGTATCAAACCAGCACCGTCGGTCAAGCCGAGCGGTGGCACACGGTGAGTCTGATCTGAAGTTCGAAGCGCTATTCAAGCAGCAGCTCTCACTGGTTTTTTCTACCACGAAACCACACGAAAGAAAATTGTTTTTCAAGCAGAGCAGCAGAGGTGGGCCCGAATGTAATTCGGGCCGAGCGTAGCGAGCAGGAAGTGGCAGCTCCCGCGTTCGGTCCAGAACCAGTCTTCCCCTACTCGATAGTAGATAGCATGAGACGCACTCCTGCATCAGAAAGCGTGCTCCCCATGACATCCTGGAAAACTGTCAGAGCAATCGCACAATGTACACGAAAGGAAAAGGCGTATAACAGGGCATTACCGGTTATACTTAGAAATTCTGTGCCGGAACAGTTCATTTTAAGACAGGACGAAACTTACGTTCGACCCGCTCAAGCTTCTTCGCTTCCAGGGTCGCAAGCGCGTGCTGTATTTGCCGCAGCGAGTCCCCTGAAAGATTCTGCTGCTGACGCGTCGCCTGCAGCAGTTCTTTCAGGATGTGATACATTTCGGTCTCTCCCACATCCATGCCCGGACCGTTCCCAAAAAACCAGTAACGACGACACTCCTTAGCCCTTTCCTCGGCCAGCACCTGAATGGGATCCAGGAACCGGTGCGTGAGTTCGAGTTCTTTCAGATCGCTGAGGATCGACGTTCGCACATCATAAATCGGATCATTTATCAGACCGCGCCGGACAACAGCAAAACAGTCCTCGCCACCCAATTTCAGCAGCGCTTCATTCAAGAAACAACGATCTAACACGTCAGGCGTCTGCTCAGTATGTTTGATCAGAAACTCTTTGTAGCCCGTGAGATATTTTTCCTGATCCCACTCATAGAGCAGCTTGTAAGCTTCAAAACGGTAGCCGGCATGCAGCGTTTTGTCTGACGAGATCTGCTCCAGAAACAGGGTGTATTCATCCTGCCCCTTCTCAGGCGGCGGTAGGCAACGCAGTAGCAGAGGAACCCGATAGCGCTGATAGAGACTCGCCGCGACCGGGCCGGACAATTGTTCTGTTTTAAGCTGCCACAAAAAATAATGATCCCATTCCGGACTAGGTTGGTAAACGCTTAGAATGGCTCCTGGAGTTGGGCTCTTTACTTTTCGTTCACGTAACTCTTCAAAGGCAAACTGAATGATGCTGTGCAGCAGCGGATCTTTCGTTTTCTGGTAAGTTCCAATATCAATCATGGAAAGATAACGTTGATAAGGAAGAGGCGTTTTCGGAATACCGTAGCGTTCTTTTTCTGACTCAGTCAGATAGCTCTTTGTACGAACAATTTCAGGTGGCAGCCAGCCATGCACGTCGACCCGGGTCCACTTCGAAGCGTAAACCTCCCCCGGACGCCCCTGGTCATCATAGGCTCTGGTCAGCTTAAGGACCGGAAACGCCCCCAGCTCATACAACAGCGCTTCATACTTCTGAGTCTGTGTTCTCAGATTGGCGGATACTGAGGCAGCAGATTCCTGTTGCCGCTCTTCAGCAATGACTGAATCCAGACAAACACCAGCGAGACAGAACATCAGGGCATAAGGATAACAAATTGACTTCAACATAGCTGGTCGCAATCCTTTACTGTAGACAGCTGGACATCGATTAACCGCTGCCCTGTTTCAATTCTTTTGTGGCAGATCATTGACTTCAAATCGATCCCCAAAGTCAGTCGATACCGGTTCGGGTTTCTTGGAAGCGAGTGCCTGGAATGCGATTTTAACTTTATGTTTTGTCTCCCGTTTTAAATAGTTTTGCTCCTGGGCCCACTTCAGATATTCACTTAAATCGTAAGTAATCTCATTTCCACCTGCAGATAAAAACCTTCGATTCGGCATGACTCCCGTACATGGCTGACCCTTACCGTTTGAGAGTAGAAGTATCGTGTCGATAAATTCATCAATCTGGCCCTGTTCTTTTAATTGGTGAAGAATGCATTCGCGGACCTCGGCTACCGGGTCGTTCAGTAAGCTCTGATTCACAACCTGGATTGCTTCCGGCGTTCCGATCTCAAGCAGAGCCTCATTCATACGCCAGCGATAAAACCAGTCATCAGGTTGATCAACGTTGTCGATGAGAAACGCCTGATAATCCTGAAGGTGTTTCTGTTGGTCCGCCTGGTACAATTGCGTATAAACCTGAAATCGATCTGCGACCCTGATCTGCGGATTCACCAACTGCTGTACCAGAAACATCCGGTACTCTTCCTGTCCTGTTTTGAGAGGAGGCAGATAATGGAACACCAGCGGATCCTGATGCTGCTGATACATGCGGGCAAAGACCTCACCGGAAACATTTTCTCTCTTGAATAACCAAAGCAGCTCAGAATCCAGTCCTATCCGGGCATGATAGATCTTTACGAAGTCCGCCGGATTCCTGATTTTCATTCGCCGGTCACTGAATTCGTCCAGCGTCAGTTTAATCACGGCAAACAGCAGCGGGTCTTTTGACTGTTGGTAAGTTTCAACATCCATCAGCGCCACATATCGTTCATAGCTGAGCGGCGGTCTGGGTATGCCATAGCGCTTCTTTTCTGACTCGGTCAGATACTCGTTCGAACGAACCGCTTCCGGAGGCAGCCAGCCGTTCACATCAACCCGTCTTCCTAAACTGTAAACCTCCCCAGGATTTCCATCGTTCATATACGATTTCGTCAGCTTGCTGACCGGAAACGCCCCCAGTTCGTAGAGGATCTCTTCATAAGACTCAGTGGGCAATTGATTTGAAACTGCCTGAGTCGCAGTTTCCTCGATGCGTTCCTGTTCCGTTGTAGCCGTCTCTGAATTCGAACTACATCCCAGGCTGAACAGGAGTGATAAGATCAAAGTGCGGTTCATCAGAATCATACGAAATCTCAGAATGGAACAGGACATGAACTGATTGCTAGATTGTGTCCAGTTTTACGGTCGCGTCTCCAAGGCCATTGGGACCGAGTATCATAGATTGAGAAACGCGATCGTTAAATGTGATGCGATCTAGTGCTTTGTCAAGCTCGAAATTGAGGGTTGGGAGTGTTGTTTACGTGCTCCGTTGTCGCACTCTCGTGATATCTATCAACCCAAAATTTAAAAATGACACTCTACTAGTATACAGAGCGTGTGAAAATATGTCACCATGTTTTCATAATGTTATGCTGCACCCTGTATTGAAAACGCAATGAGAACACTCACCCATGGCCGATCTCAAAAGCAAACGTCT
>NZ_CALFPF010000752.1 GCF_937919775.1 uncultured Gimesia sp. | reverse complement strand
CCTTAATACTTAAATTCTATAAGTAAGGATCTCTTAAACAAATCAGAAATAGCGCTTTCTCATTATACACATATTTTCAGTGACTTCTAGTGGAAGTTTTCTGAATCGGGAAAGCGGATTACATCATCAGATAGTCTAAAATCGATTCAAAGGCCTTTTGAGTTCCGTTCTTAAAAGTTTTAAAAATGCGCTCTCTGGTATTACTGTTTGTTTATCGATTTTGTCAGTGGGCTCTATTTTGGTCTGATTCCTTTTTGATAAATTCAATTCAAGATCAATTCCAAATCTGTGATTTGCCTCTATTTTTGTAGCCAAATAGGGCAGATTGCCAAATGTGATATCATGCTGGGACAAAAGGGCCATGATTATTTTCTTTCCCGCATCGAGTTGTGTTTTGTAATCTGGAAGAATCTCAGAACTTACTCAGGGAAGATGTTTCGAAGTGGATGCAGAACGTATCGTCCCGCTTTCAAATTCGCATGATGGAATATAAATCGAACATCAAAATCGAGACTTCTCGACACAGGGGCGCGCTCTTGGTGTGACAATAAGTCACACCAAGAGCCGCGGATTTCGACTCAGTCCGGCTTGCGATCAAATGGAAAAAATTGTTTCAAATCCAAATATTAATGGTCCCTGTCGCGGATGACACTTTGGAGAGCGTACAAGGGGCCACATTATTGAGACCAGACACCTTTACGGTCCTGTCAGGACGGGTCTTTTTTTCCAGAGATGCGTCGCAACCGCTCGCTCATTCAGGTCGCACGAGCACGCGGAGTCGTTTGAGTTCGTACTGTGATGCGTTGGCGGTGAATGTCCAGTCGCGGGTTTTGCCGGTGCTGTTGCCGATGCCGATGTCTGCTGCGGGGCCGCCTTTCCACTGGTTAATGGCGAAAATCGTCTGCTTCGCTTCGTAGTTGTGGACCTGCATGCAGCCATATCCATCGCTGGGCTCTGCAGGTTCGTCGCCGAAGTCCCAGAGCGCGGCGCTGGCGTTAGGGACGCTCATCGAATTGGTGGGGCCGTAATTGCTCGGCCAGAATTCAATGTTGCCACCGGGGAGGCCTTTGCCCGTAGCGATGCCAGCGGCATTGGAGACCACGTTTAAATTGGCGACCTTCTGCTGAAAGCTGGCTTTGCTGCCGACCGTTGGCACAGCGATTTTTGTGATATCGTCGGTGAAGGCATCCATCGAAACATACACGAATTGCGTTTCCTCGCCGATTTTCTGCAGCTCCAGAAAGTAGGCGATCCGGTCGAAGGGATTCGAAAACCCCTTGCTCACATCGACACTGTAATTGATCTGACCACCCAGATTTTTCAAAT
This sequence comes from uncultured Gimesia sp., assembly GCF_937919775.1. GTDB lineage: Bacteria > Planctomycetota > Planctomycetia > Planctomycetales > Planctomycetaceae > Gimesia. Next base: position 4,694 of record NZ_CALFPF010000752.1, on the reverse strand, counting down.
CGAGATCATAGATCAGTTTGAATTCTTTGGCTTCGTCGACTTTCAAGGACATCCAGTCGCGATCAGGCACTTCGCCCGCGCGGAACGGAACGGCCGGTAAACCTTCTTTGTTGGCCAGATTCGGCTCGGCCAGTTTGTGCCAGGCGAACCGCATCGCTGCTGCTTCTTTGACTTTGGGCGAGGAGAGAATTACCGAGTCGCCATCGATGACCGCTTCGGCCGGCACGAAGTCGGTATCCGTGCCGATGATTTCGAACCAGGTGAGCGGCTTGTCATCGCGCGACACCAGCCCGCTGCCGACGTGATCGAAGGTTACACGCAACTTGGCGCCCTCTTTCGTCAGCGATTTAAAAACCGGACCGGAATAAACCAGGTCTTTCTGGCCGTAAGTTTTTGCCAGCGCGATCAGCGCCAGACGATCGCCGACATCCTGTTTGTTTTTCGGATGAATGTCTTTCAGGTTACCGATATCGTGAATGACCACCTGCCCGGTGTTCGGAATCTCCAGCGACTTGTTTTGCGCTTCCCAGAACACAGGCAGGATGCTGGGCGATTCGCTGCCGTACTGGAACGGGGCGATCTGCACGTAGAGAAAAGGGAATTCGCCCTGATTCCAGACTTCGCGCCAACCGCCGACGAGTGCTTTCATTTTGTCGTAGTAGAGCATGCCCTCGCCGTGATTCGATTCTCCCTGATACCAGATGGCGCCCCGCATCGCGAATGGAACGAGGGGATGAATCATGCCGTTATAAAGTGTGGTCGGCGAGCCGTGACTCGTCAGTGGTTGAATCGCGGCGGGATAAGCGGGGGGAGGCGTCAACGGAGTCTCCGCCTTGAGTGCGGCATCCGCTTGCGCGGCCCAGACTTCCAGGCTTTTGAGATAAGCACTCAATGTCGTTTTGTAAGCAGCGTTCGCCGGGTTGGTCAGTTCCACCTGTTTGAAGAGATCGGCCAACGCGGGTTCCTGCGCAAAACCGCAGGGGGGCGTCCAGGGTTCAATACGGGTGCCTCCCCAGGAAGAGTTGATCAGACCGATCGGGACATCAAGTTCCTTGTGTAACTTGCGACCGAAAAAGTAGCCGGCCGCTGTGAATCCGCCTACGGTGTCGGGCGAACAGACGGCCCATGTGGCTTCGACATCATTCTGCGGGAAACCGCTGGGGATTTTCGGGATTTTGATGTGACGAATCTTCGGAAAACTGGCGGCCGCTTTTTCGTTTTCGAAGTCATTGCTGCTGGCAACCGTCCATTCCATATTCGACTGGCCCGAACAGAGCCAGACTTCGCCGATCAGCACATCCGTCAGCGTGAGCGTGTTCTTGCCTTTGGCGGTGAGTGTGACCGGATCGCCGATCTGCTGTGCGGGAAGTTTCACTGTCCACTTCCCCTGGTCGTCAGCGACGGTGGAAATGCTCGTGCCGCCGAGAGTCACAGAGACCTCTTCACCCGGATCAGCCCAGCCCCAGACAGGAATCGGCTGATCACGTTGCAGGACCATGTGATCCCCAAAGATCCGCGGCAGACGGACATCCGCCCGGGTTTTTGTGGTCACGCAGAACAGAGTAAGGCAGATTACAGTCAGGAGAGAGGCGCGTTTCAGTTTCATAATCTTCTCTTTAATTACAGGAATTCGTGGCCCGCCGGCAGGATGTCCGTCAAGAGGCATGTTCATTATCCTATCTGAAATGATTCCCAAGTAACGCGCACGATGCAAGGAAAACCAGGGATATCCGAAAAGATATTTTGACACACTTTTTCCATTGGGGGAACAGGCATCACGACAGACCTGGCCCGGCGAAGTGCGCAGCACAATGCGGGAACTGTTTCACGCGATACCCGCTGTTTTGCATTGAAACGGGAGCCGGCGATGAAAGCGCTGTTACGAATGAAAAAAAGTGTCCGCGACGAAAGGCACTGCCGGTTGTGGTGTAAAGGTTTACCTTCGTACGACATCCCTTTGTTCGTTTCCGTAATGGAAAGAAAAAGGGATCAGCCCCTCAGAATCAGCTCACTTCTATTACGTGCGAATTGGATTGACAGCCACGTTTCGGTCGTTAATTTATGAGGTTACAATAATTCGTACGCCACGTGTCGGTCTGCAATCCAGCCGCCAGCAAGTGAGTACACGGATCAGTCGATCAACAAGTCAGGCCACACAACCATCGCGATCCACGGACACCTGATGCCGATTTCCTCACCCGGACCCGCTACTTTGGAGACACCGTGATTTACGTTTTCTGGGCGCTTGCCGTGCCCACCGGCGCCTGTTCTGCGCTCCTGATCCTGATGTCTCTTGCCGGACAAAGCTTGAGTTCCGCCACCCCGGTCTGGCTTACGCTGCTTGCGTCGCTGGGCGTTTTTGCCTTGCTGGTCTGGGCCTTCCGCGTCGCCAGAAAAAGCGGGCGGCCTGGTGCCGCATGCGGAATGGTTTTTCTCTCCTGGGTCCTGTTTGCCGTCATCATGATTGCCAATGGCCTGGCTCATCAAAATGGCTGGCAATGAATTTTTCTGTCAGAGATAAAATTGTCAGGAACCTTTTATCTCCATTTGAATTAAAACCGCGAGACCAGAATACTATGCCACTCCCCGACTACTTCCGTTTAAAACACAGGAAGTAGTTTTCCTGAAAAGCGGGGATCTTCACTTCTTCCACAAATTCGAAGCCGGCCTGCTCAATTTCTTTGCGGAATGTTTCTTTCCCGGCCCGGACATGGTTCAACGTCCAGTCCCGGGACGTTCCGGGGATGCGTTCAAAATCAATCAGCACCAGTTTTCCGCCGGGAACCATCGCCTTGTGAATGGAAGCCAGCGAAGCGGCGGGGTACTCGAAATGGTGGTAGACATCGCAAATAAAGGCCACATCAATTGAGCCGGGCGCGAGGCGAATGTCGTCCTGCCCGCAGAGTACCGGCGTGACATTGTTCAGATTGAGAATATCCGCCATTTTCGCAATGCGTTCTACGAACTTGGGAGCGATATCCAGCGCATACACCCAGCCTTTATTGCCAACCGCCTCCGAAAACGGTTCGACAAACAAGCCTGTGCCGGTGCCAATATCGGCGATGCGGTTGCCCGGAGCGAGTTTCAGTTGCTTGAGAATCTGTTCTTTCGCACGGAAGACTTCGCGACTCTCGACTTCGAAACGATTGATCCATTCCTCAATATTCAGATCGGGATCGAGGAACGGCTTGTTGATTCCGGGCTTCACACTTTTGAGAGGCGCCGCAGGTGCCGCTTCCTGCCCCATGACAGGGGAGAAGTTTAAAGAAATGGCAGCAATCAGGGTAAACAACAGAATTCGCATCGTACATTCCTTAAAAACAGGCATCGCAGCCAGATGACCGCATCATTCCGCATGGAAAATTATTAGAGTCTCTGACTGTGAAACAGTCCAGAGGCATTTTGATTATTTCTTGATCACCACCCACAGCCCATGGACGAGACCTGGTATATACGCGCATAAGGTCAATCCAATATTCAACCAGAAGTGCATGGTCATGCCCACCTGGAGAAAAACCGCAACGGGGGGCATCAGGATGGCGATGATAATCCGCACTGCCAGGGGAATGGAAGAAGCTGCTTGAGTATTCGACATTGAACTGGTCCTTAAATAATAAGTTGTCAGTAAGTCAAAAAGGTGTCCGGAACAGAAAAATGGACCTGACACCACTTAACCCTTTACGGCTGGGTAAGTTTTCATCCTCTCTGCCGTCGCCGACCATTTCGGCTTCTGGGGCCGTTTTCAACACTTCGTTGACGACACGCGACTGCAGCTCTGGTTCTCCCGTTTGCCTGGACCGCTACGATCCTGGAAGTCCTGCTGGCCCTCGGCCTGCTCATCGGCTTTCAGTTACATTATATCGCATTCGCCAGCAGCCTGTTACTCTTCACCTTCGCCCTCAGTATGACCTTTGGCACCGGCCCCGAAGGACAATCGTATAAACATAAACTGTTACACCACAGCTGGTAGTGCCATTTGTCGCTGACACTTTTTTTGTTCTCCATCATGTCATTTGTATAAGCTCACCCGGAAGAAGAGGTGGAATGGCTGCTATTTGCAATTGATGGGAAATAGCAAGATTCGCCATCCCAATCCCCCAGACACATAAAATTTGATCGGCCGTGTTTGCAAATATTCTGTTCGCTTTTGTCTGTCTTAAGTGACCACGTATGATCGATTGAAATCCTTCATTTGCCAGGAGGGAATTCTTCTCAAGAATCCCCTGAAACACTTGGGCATATCCAGCGAAATCTCTCATCTTATATTTTTCGCATGCGACAACCAGCTTCGGGAGCCACCTTTCCATCTCATTTAATTCATTGAGTACAAAAGCTCTTAAAGTATATCCCATGACATAGTCAAAAGGGTGATCATATTTTCGCTCCAAGACCTCGCGCCCACCCATATTCAGCGCGAGTCGTTTAGCAACGTCCCTGTTATTTGCTGCTAAAGCGTTGAATAATGATTTATACGACAACATGGAAACATACGAGTCATCTATTGCTTCACCTTTTTCATACCTGAGGAAAAGACTGTTACGCAATTCTGCGGCTTCAGACAGCTGGCTTTTAAATGATTCCACGTCGTGCTTTAAATAATAATCTGCAATGGCAAAAAAACGGAGGTCAAGTGCGAGCATACTAGAAGCTGTCTCATAACGTCAAAAAAAGTGAACTGTTTGGCGTGATCTTTG
>NZ_CALFPF010000751.1 GCF_937919775.1 uncultured Gimesia sp. | reverse complement strand
TGAATCGGTATGAATTTCAGGAAGTACATATGGGGGTGCAGTGGAGAATTGTATTATATGCTAGCGACAAACCAATCGCAAACAAAGCCTCTCAAAATGCTTTCACACGTATAAAGGAACTTAACAAAATACTCAGCGACTATGACCCGGAAAGTGAACTGAACGAGTTGTGTCGGTTATCCGGGCCGGGAAAACCAGTCAAAGTCAGTCTCCCCCTGTTGACAGTACTGAAAAAAGGTCAAGCACTTTCGCAGGAAACGAATGGGGCATTTGATGTTACAATCAGCCCTGTTGTGAGGCTCTGGCGGCGGGCGCGGCGTCAAAAATCGATGCCTGATCACCAGCGTTTACAGGAGGCCCGCAATAAAGTCGGTTATGAATCGCTGAAAATTTCAGTTCAAAACCAGACGGTCGAGCTGCTGAAAAAGGACATGCGACTCGACCTGGGAGGCATCGCCAAAGGGTACGCCGCTGATGTCGCTTTACGCGTGTTAAAAGAAAATGGTGTGAGTCGCGCGATGGTTGATGGGAGCGGAGATATCGTGCTGGGAGATCCCCCGCCGAATACGTGCGGATGGAAAATCGGCATCTCTTCTTCAGACGGTCCCGAGGCCAACATCGACCGGTATCTGCTCTTACATAACGCGGCCGTCGCGACGTCGGGGGATGCGCTGCAGCACGTTGTCATCGACGGCAAACGTTACTCGCATATTGTCGATCCGCGCACCGGACTCGGGCTCACCGATCAAAGCCGCGTCACTGTCATTGCCCCCGATGGGATGACTGCTGACAGCCTGGCGTCTGCGGTCAGCGTACTCGGACCAGAGGCGGGAATCAAACTGCTGAATCAGAAACCGGGAACCGCGTGTTTGATTCTCAGGCACGAAAACGGACCATTAAAATCATTCGAATCCCATTGCTTTTCCTGCTATGATCTAAAACAGAATTGAAACCGAAGAGGAGCTTCCATGACTGAGAATCTGGTTTACCTGAACGGCGAGTATGTTCCCGCGAATGAGGCGAAAATTTCCATCTTTGATGGCGCGATCAGCCTGGGGATGACCGTCACCGAATCCACGCGTACCTTCGCGCATCAGCCGTTTCGTTTGCGCGACCATCTCGACCGTCTGTTCCTCAGTCTCAAAGCAGCCCGCTTCGATGCAGGTATGACCGTTGAAGAAATGGAACAGCTTACGCTGGAAGTCTGGGAGAAAAACAGGCCTAATTACGATGCCGGCACTGATGCCTGGATCGTGCATAACATTACGCCCGGACAATGGGTCCCCTCAAGCGGACAAAAACCGCCGGGATCAAAACCGACGGTCATGATCATCACACTGCCCCTTGATCTTTCCTACTGGGCGGACTTCTATCGGGTGGGCTGTCACGCTGTGACTCCTTTTTCGCGCATCCAACCGGCACAGTCGCTAGATGCCCGTATCAAAAACCGCAGCCGTTTTCTGTATACGCTGGCTGAATCGGAAGTGAAGCTGGTTGACCCGATGGCGCAGAGTCTGCTGCTCGATACTGATGGATTTCTCTCTGAAAACAAGGGAGGCAATTTTTTCCTGGTGACGAACAATCGAATCCGCACGCCGAGCACAATCAACTGCCTGAACGGCATCAGTCGCCAGACAATTTTTCTACTGGCCGAGAAACTCAATATTCCTGTCGAAGAATGTCAACTACTCCCTTACGACGTCATCACCGCCGACGAGGCATTTTTCACCAGCACACCTTACTGTATCATGCCGGCCACAAAATTTAACGGCACCATCATCGGCGATGGTCAGGTCGGTCCGATCACGAAAAAACTGTTAGCAGCCTGGAGTCATCTGGTCGGCATCGACATCCTGGAACAGGCGCAAGCTTCGCGGAAATAGCAAATTCAAGACGATCTTCTGAAAAACATCAGGCGATCAGATTCTCCAGAACCTTACCTTCCACGCCAGTCAAACGGTAGTCGAGGCCTTTGTGCTTCACCACCAGCCTGGTGTGGTCGAAACCCAGCAGATGCAGAATCGTGGCGTGCAGATTATGAATGTGGACTTCATCTTCAACCGGATGAAAACCGAGCTCATCCGTTTTCCCAATCACTGTTCCCGCTTTCACACCCCCGCCGGCCATTAACATGGTAAAACTGAAAGGATGATGATCGCGGCCTTCTCTTCCCGGCGAGGAACCTCTGCGGACTTCGGTCATCGGGGTCCTGCCGAATTCTCCCCCCCAGATCACGAGCGTATCATCGAGCAAGCCTCGCTGCTTGAGATCTTTGATCAAAGCGGCACAGGGCTGGTCGGTCATGTCGCAGTTTGTTTTGAGGTTCTTGTTGAGATTCGAATGATCATCCCAGGTGGAATGATAGAGTTGTACAAAACGCACGCCCCGTTCAATCATGCGACGGGCGAGTAACGCATTGCTGCCGAACCAGTTCGTGGTTTCATTTTCAATGCCATACATGTCGAGGGTCGCTTTGGACTCGTCTTTGAAGTCGAGCAGTTCCGGCGCTGAGACCTGCATCCGAAATGCGAGTTCGTATGAGGCGATGCGTGAGGCAATTTCCGGATCGCCAATCTGGTCAAAGCGCATCGTGTTCAAATCACGAATCGCATTCAGGCGATCCTGCTGAATCGCGGGCGAAATTCCGTTTGGATTCGATAAATACAAAATCGCTTCGCCGCGACTGCGAAATGTGACGCCCCGATAGGTGGAAGGGAGAATGCCATTACTCCAGAGCGACGAACCTCCATCCACGCCTTTGCCCGAATTTGAGAGCAAAACCACATAACCGGGTAGATTTTCTGACTCACTTCCCAACCCGTAAGTGACCCACGAACCCATACTGGGGCGGTCAAACATCGTCGAGCCGCTATTCATCAGCATCTGTGCGGGATGATGATTGCTGACATCAGTGTGCACGGTCCGAATCATACAAAAATCGTCGGCACAGGTTCCCAGATGCGGCAGGTTGTCAGAAAATTCGAGCCCCGACGCGCCATATTTTTGAAAGGTCCGCGGCGAAGCCATGACTTGTGCCGTTGATTTAATGAGTGAATCGTTGATCCCTTTGAGAAATGATTCGGGAACCGGCTGTCCATGCAGCTTTTGCAACTGGGGCTTCGGATCAAACAGATCCATCTGGCTCGGTCCGCCAGACATAAAAATGAAGATCACATTTTTTGCCCTGGGTGCGAAGTGCGGCGTTTTCACAGCCAGCGGATTGTCGGCTTTGAATGCCGGTTGACTCGCGGCGCTTTCTTTTGCCAGAAGTTGACTGAGGGCAATCGAACCGAGACTACAGGCGGTCGACTTCAGAAAATGACGTCGCTGCTGATATTGAATCTCGTGATATTCGATCATTGGTATCAGTCCCGTACAATAAATTCATGCAGATTGAGCAACACACTGGCAACGACGGTCCACGCAGCTTCCTCGCGGGAGACTTTTCCGCTGACTGCTTGTGGCGATTGTTGCCCGACTTGCTGCTGATAGAGTTCTTTCAGTCGGTCGATTTCTTTCTGCTGAGGCTCTCGAGCCAGACATAGCTGAAATCCATAGTGCAGGCGCGCGTCAAGATCGGCGGAGTTTTCGTTGATGATCCGCTGGGCCAGTTTTTGCGCCGCTTCATAAAACACCGGGTCGTTTAACAGCGTCAGTGCCTGCAATGGTGTATTCGAGCGATCCCGGCGGCTGCAGGTCTGGCTGGGATTAGGAGCATCGAAAATCACGGACTGCGCGTAAGGCGAGGTCCTTAAAACCAGGGTGTATAAACCTCTGCGATACCGATCCTCTCCAGTACTGACTTCCCAGGTATTTGAACCAAAGCCTTCCATCACCACACTCTCAGGCTGGAGCGGTCGCACACACGGGCCTCCCTGTTTCCGCGTGAGTAAGCCACTGACCGCCAGTGCCTGATCGCGAACCGTTTCAGCTGAAAGCCGCAGGCTGGTTTGATGGCTGAGCAGTCGATTGGCGGGATCTCTCTGATATATGTCGGGGCGCATTTTAGAGGATTGACGATACGTGGCGGAGGTCACAATCAACCGGTGCAGGTCTTTGACATTCCAGCCATTGCTTATCAAGTGAGATGCGAGCCAATCCAATAACTCGGGATGTGAAGGCCGAGCGCCTTGTGTGCCAAAGTCATCCGAGGTGAGTACGATTCCCTGTCCGAAATATTCCTGCCAGATCCGGTTCACGGTGACGCGAGCGGTCAGCGGGTTAGCGGGGGAAACCAGCCAGCGTGCCAGATCGAGTCGATTCGGTTTCTCCTGGTGATGGAACGCAGACAGAATCTGAGGTGTACCGGGTTCGACGGGAACACCCGGTGCCTGGAATGAACCTCGCAAATGCACAAATGCCTGAGTTGGCGAGTGCATCTCCTGCATCGCGGGTGAGCGGGAGACGGGCGGATATTCCTTGCTCAAGGCAGCCAGATTTTTCGCCAGCTCACCCAGTTTGAGTTCATTGAATTGGGCCCCATTCACGATGTGTCCCCGCGCCAGAAAATAATCCAGCAGGTCATCCTGCTGCCGTTGCGTTCGCTGATCGGGATCAAGCTTGAGAATTTCCAGCCCTTCCTGTTGCCCTTCTCCTGAACCGACGCCCCAGACCAGCCCCATCACTTCCCAGGCACGGGCCCAGTGGTGGTCTGCGGCCGGATGCTCCGCCGCATAAAGCATTTTTTCTTCCCACTCCCGCTGCAGTTTCTCCAGCGGTGCCTGCACAGGAGCAATCAGAGCTTGCCGTTTTTTCTGGTAAACTGCCTGCTGCTGTATCTGTCGCCGTTCCTCTGCCAGGGGCGCATCAATGTTGACTTCATAAGCGGAGTTGAAGAAGGCATAGAGCTGATAAAATTCTTTCTGGCTGATCGGATCATATTTATGATTGTGACAGCGACAACAGTCCAGCGTGAGCCCCAGCCAGATCGTGCCGACCAGCTTAGTCCGGTCGATCACTTTATTCACGCGAAATTCTTCGAGGTCTGCCCCGCCCTCTCGATTGCTTAACGTCTGCCGCAAAAAACCGGTTCCCTCATGTTGGGACGGCGTAGTCTCAGGCAGCAGATCGCCCGCGATTTGTTCCAGCGTGAATTGATCGAAGGGCTTGTTTTCATTCAACGATTGCACAACCCAGTCGCGAAACCGCCAGGCATTGGGGCGGACGGCATCGGTCAGATAACCGTCACTGTCAGCGTAATGACATAAGTCCAACCAGAGCCGCGCCCATTTTTCGCCAAAGTGCGGCGATTTGAACAGGCGGTCCACAACCCGTTCATACGCGTCAGGTCGATCATCGTTCACAAAACGAGAGACCTCTTCCGGCGTAGGCGGCAGGCCTGTCAGGTCCAGCGTTACGCGTCGAATCAACGTTGGTTTGTCGGCGGCTGCGGCAGGTTGAATCTTTTCCTGTTGCAGTCGCTGTAAAATGAAATGGTCGATTTCATTCCTGGCCCAGGCCTTCTGCTGTAACGGGGGAAGATCCTGTTTCAGGATCGGTTGGAATGCCCAATGTTTTTTACTGCGTTTGTGTTTTGTTTTCTCGCCGATCTCCAGTTTGTCCGGCCAAATCGCTCCCTGCCTGATCCATTGCTGGATCGCGGTAATTTCTTTGGGAGAGAGACGCGCGCCTTCTCCTTCCGGTGGCATCACGAGTTTATCCCGATGTGTCCCGGAGATCATTTGAAACAGCGGGCTTTTCGCAGGATGCCCCGGCAAGAGGGCCATCCCATAATTGCCGCCCGCGAGAGTCGTCTGCCGCGTGGTCAATGAGAAACTGCTTTCCGGGTCTGCATGACCGTGGCAGTCTAAACAGTGCGCTTCCAGAATCGGCTGAATATCACGTGCAAACTGGATTTCTGTCGCAGGCGTTTTTTTCGCAGCCGGGCTGGTTTCTCCCGACACGAATCGCAGACAGAAAAGAACCGAAACGCAACAGGCCATTCCCAGGCCTGTTGCTTTGAACCCCCAATAGTGACAACTGCTCCGATCGCGCATCAAATCCCCTCTTCTCACTAGC
>NZ_CALFPF010000750.1 GCF_937919775.1 uncultured Gimesia sp. | reverse complement strand
AAGGCTGCGTTGATGCATTCAATCATTCTCACCAGGACTATCGTCCTTATCGTCATAACCTGCCTGGCGCTGTCGGCATCCGTCGATTTGCAGGCGGACGAGAAAGATGGGAAAGAGAAAGCCTTCCAACCCAATGCCCCCCAACAGGCCCCACCTCAAAACCCGTTGAATCCACTGAAGAAAATCATCCAGGGCTGGTTCGGTCAACCCCAGCAGGCCCCCGGACAGCAGGCGGACTCGCCAGCCAGATCGAAAGACCCGGATTATTACCGCTTTCCCCAGGATCTGGAGCAGGAACGCCGATTGAAAAGCGTTCAACGGCTGATCGGTGATCAACAATGGGACGCGGCGCGGGAAAAACTGCAATTGATGCTGGAAAACAGCCTCAATCTCCCGGTCCATGTGGCTGGCGAACGTTCTCTGATTACAGATCGGGAGCTCATTTACCAACTCCTGGAACTCCTGCCTGCCGAACAACGTGAAAAATTCAACCGGCAATATGAGGCGCTGGCAGAAAAACTATTCAATGATGCCCAGTCGAATGACGCTTCTCCTGAAGCCTACGCCGAAATTGCCACTCGCTTTGCCAGCACACCATCCGGCTGGCGATCGATGAATTATCTGACATCCTATCATATGGATCGGGGCGAGTTTGGATTAGCCGAACAATATCAGCAACGACTGCTGAAGTCCCATTCACCGCTTACGGAATCTCCCGAGTGGAAAACTAAAGCGGCTTATATTTATAAACAGACAGGGAAACAGTCACTCATCGCCGAACTATTTCATTCTGCCAGAGATTCTGTGCTGCAAGACAAGCCAGTCAAAATTGGAGGAACCGTCCAAACCCCAAAAAACTGGTTGAATAAACAATCGACTCTCGTGACGGCTTCAAATCTGCTACTGGACGAATGGCCGATGCTGCTTGGCTCGCCCAGCCGCTCCGCACGGGCAAAAAATGCCGACCCATTGCTGATTCCCCGCTGGTCATATCCACTGACATCAAATCATGCGATCCAGTCACAATTAAAGCTGATCCAGGAAGATCTGGTCAGTTCCCGGCACGCCACGATTCCAGCACTCCCGCCGCTGGCGGTCAGCGGAAAAATTGTGTTTCGAACTCTGAAAGGAGTTCAGGTGCTGGATGCTCAGACAGGCACTCCGCTCTGGGAATCTGCTCTGGAAAATTCGCCTGAAGAGTCTTATATCACAACGCAGCTAAAGGGACTCAACACTCCTCAGGCACGTGGTCTGTTTGACGCTGATCAAGAAAGTCAGGCTTTGCCCCCTTATAACGGGACGAATCCGGACTCGCACCCCTTAACCAGCCTGCTCTTCCGAAATGCCAACTGGGGTAGCCAAAGCAGTGATGGCGAGCGTTTATTTATCCTGGAAAGCATGCGGCTGAATTTCGGGTCTTCCGGTTCCATCCGCAATTTCAACCGTTTTCGTCAACGGGGAAATGATCTCGAAGCAAATATCTGGTCATCAAATCAGATTATTGCCTACGACCTGAAAACAGGACAACCGGTCTGGAAAGCGGGGGGAACCAGGTTTGATGAGCCCTTTGACCTGCCTCTCGCTGGAACGTTTTTCTTTGGTGCTCCCACGCCGGCAGGCAACGAATTATATGTTGTCGGGGAACGTGATCGCGAAATCCGTATGTATGCCCTCGACCCGCAAACCGGCGAAGAACGCTGGTCGCAACAGATCGGAAACGCCGACCAGGACGTCGCCCTCGATACAGTCAGGCGCTGGTGGATTGCACCGGTGGCCATCGACCAGGGAGTACTGGTCTGTCCCACAACCATTGGATTACTGACCGCCATCGATCGTCTGAATCACTCGATCCTCTGGTCAACTCAATATGCGGCTGCCGGTTCAAATGATCCCGATCAGCGATTTAATCGCTTCAGCCAGACTCCCTTTGAGCCTCTGAATCAGCGCTGGTGCCCTTCCGCTCCGATCATTACCGGAAACAAGGTGATCTATACCCCCCCCGATGAGGATACTTTGATTTGTCTCGATTTAATCACAGGTTCCCCGTGCTGGGCAAAACGAGCCAAAGAAACATTTCTGTATCTGGCGGGTGTTGTTGAGGATCGTATTCTGCTCGTCGGTTTGAACGGCGTCGCTGCGATTTCACTGACCACTGGAAAAACAATCTGGAACACCGCATTCGAAATATCAGCCGGATCCCCTTCCGGACAGGCCGTGATTGCAGACCAGCATTTGCATATCCCTCTGCAAAGCGGTCAGATCTGGACGCTGGATGTCAACTCGGGAAAAGTCATCAACAAACTGTTCCGCGAAAACCACGATCAGCCCCTGGGCAATCTCTTGATCCACGATGGACAATTTTTGTCTCTCAGTGCAACTGGCCTGATCAGTTTTGAACAAAAACAGACATTCGAAGCACAAATCGAGCGGATCAAACAGCAAAACTCCAAGAGTCCTTTAGCACTTTTGCAGGAATCAAAGCTACTGATGATGAGTCATCACTATCAGGAATCGCTGACGAAACTGCAGCAAATTGACAGCCGACAACTTCCTGCACAACATCAGGATGAATTTCAAACACTGATCGTGAACTGTCTCTCTTCTCTGATTCGGTCTGATTTTCAGAAATATGACCAGCTCGTCGATCAACTGAAACAACGTGTCGGCTCGGACAGCGAACGAACCGAACTCCAAAGATTATTGATTGAACGCTATACTGCCAGACAGCAATTTTCAGATGCACTCGATTTGATACTGGAGCTGGCTGATACTTCCGAAAAAACCTTCTTCCAGACAGCCGCTACTGAAACACAAATCGACGCCTGGATTGCCGGAAAAACCTCTGACCTCTGGAATCTGGCCCGTCCTGACCAGCGCGATCAGCTTACGCAGCAGATCAGTCAAAGAGCACAGCAGGCTTTAAGCTTTGAACAGCGAGATCAGGAGCGATTCATCCAGCAGTTCGGCTTTCACGAAGCCACGATTCCGGTTCTACAAAAAGTCATTGAAACTTCGATGCAATCCGGCCACTTCTATGAAACCGAGCTCTGGCTCTCACGACTGGTCAAATACAAAAAACCGCAACTGGCAGCGCGGGGACTGGCTCGCATGGTGGAACTTTGTCTGAAATTTAATCTGAATCCGGATGCAGAATACTTCCTGGAACAACTCGCAGGATATGACCCGGGATTGATCATCTCAGAGAATCAAACGCTTCAGCAATTTCTGGAACAGAAACAGCAGGCGACTCGCGCCGACGTGGAAAAAATCAAACAGGAAACCTGGCAACCGCAAAACCTGAAACTGATCGTAGCAGGTAGAGCTCCCCACTTTTCCTCCTGGGAATTAGATACCAGTGCTTCCAGTCTCCCTTTCTACCAGACGAGAATGCTGGCTGTGAACCCAAAAGAAAATCGACTGACAATGATCACACCTTACGATAAGCGCATGATCTGGTCGACTCCGCTACGCTCTTCGAATCAGTCGCGGTCATCGGGTTTCAATGAAAGTGAAGTGGTCGGCCATAATGTAATTCTGCAACACCGCGATATGCTGCACCTCTTCGATCTGGTAGGTCAACAACTCATCTGGAGCCAGAAGCTGGAAACGGAACAGACGGACCGATATTACGCCAGCTCATATCGACTGACGCCTGCCCCGCTGGGAACCGAAACAACCCTGGTACATCGACACCACCCCTCCATCGCAATTCGAAATGTCGGTATGATTGCTGCAGCCAACACAGATTACACTTGCTATTACAGCCGTCGCAAAATCGTGCTGATTGACACCAGAACCGGAAAAATACGCTGGACTCATGAAAATGTCGATCAAGATACCAGGGTCCTCGGAGATGACCGCATGATCTATTTTGTCACCCGAGATCGAATCACAAAAAAAATCCTGCGTGTCAGTGATGGCCAACTGGTGGAGCCAGGCAATGCTCGCGACGATCTCCAAAACGCCATCTATCAAAGCGACTCTGGATTTGTCTCGATTACATCACCAGACGAAAAAAAACGCCCCGGACAGAAATCAGGACAGATTTCCGTCTACAGTTTTCACCCGCAGTCTCAAGAACAAAACTGGAACCTGGACTTCCCCCGGGATTCTCAGTTCGGACTGTTTAATCATCACTTTCTGTCTGTTTTGAGTCCCCAGGGAGAAATCGTGATTGTGGATCTGAAAACGGGAAAGAAATCCTCCCTGGAGACTCTCCCGAAAGCAGAACTCAAACAACATAAAAATTTCTATCTGGTCTCCGATGGGAATTTTATTTACTTTTCGAGTCATTCGCAGTCGAGCAATGCGATTTCAGTGAATGTCCCCTCAATTCCCATCAATGGTATGTTATATGTTTTTGATCGCCAGACAGGCAAACGACTTTGGAACCAGGAGTTTCAGAATCAGCATCTGGTTCTGAACGAGCAAAATCCGCTGCCGTTTGTGATGCTTGTCGCTCGAGATCACAAACGTATGGGTAATCGTTCTACCAGCATTCTTCATTTACAAGCCGTGGATCAACAAACGGGAAAAAACCTGCTCAAGTGGGAAGCCCCCATTGAATCCAATATCCGGGCGATCGATGTGGATTACCGACAGAAAATGGTGGAAATTCTCATGTATAATGTAAGAATCCGGCTATACGATGCCGATGAACTAGCTGATCGGAGCTTGAAGCAGACCGATGCCGGTTTGAAATCTGCCCCGAAGAGCCCCTCCCAAAACAATCCCACGGAAAAGAAATAGAAAATCCACTTGCGAAACTGAACGCATCAAAATACAATGGTATAGTTCCTATTTTGCCGATTCTCTCAAAGCTAAAGAGAGTGAGTATGCATCCTGTTTTTGTCCTGTTTCTGATTGTATCTCTGCTCTTGCCGGCCGTTCCGGTTTCGGGCTGTGAGTGCGGCCAGAAACAATCCAGCCTTTCCAACGGCTGTTGTTGCAGTAAATCTGCTTCAAAAGAGACACAAAAACAAAAATCCTGCTGCTGTCAGGCCTCTCAGAAAAGCAACCAGGAGAAAACACCGGGAAAGACTCAGATTCAGTGCCAGAAACAAAGCTGTCACTGTCAGCAGACATTCTCGCAACCGGCGACCCTTGCTTCTGTCAAGTCGACGGAACTGGCACAGCAATTACGCTGCTGTTTTCAATCAATCGATCTGATGTCTGAGCTTGCTCTGTCAGATCGCCCTGCATCTCCACTTACTTTGGAGATGTCTGCCCCTGCTCTATCTTACTCCTCAGGGGAGTTTTGCGCGCACTTCTGTCTCTGGTTGATCTAAACCGCCGCATTTCAAACCGGATTGACCAGATCCGCTTTGCATGGACCAGCCTCTCTTGTCTGAAAACATGCGCCGTTTCCTGTTGGCAAACCAATCGTTATCCACAGGAAATTTGAACGAAAACTACTCTCGGATATATGTTGTTCAAAAATTTTGAAACCCTTAAACACACTTTTTACTTTCAAGGAGAAACCGATGCGTCAAATTTTATCGATCGCAGCTTTACTGGCTGTCGTTGCTTTTGTAGGCCAAACTATTGCCGCCGATGGCGAAGCCAAAGCAGTCTGCCCGGTTGCTGGTAAACCAGCCAACCCTGCTCAGACTGTGGAATACAAAGGGGCAACCATCAGCCTCTGCTGCGGAAACTGCAAAGCAGCTTTCACTAAAAATCCTGCCAAATTCGCAGCCAAAGCAAACCTGCAACTGGTTGCTACCGGGCAGGCTAAACAGGTCAGCTGTCCTTTTGCTGGCAAACCAGTCAATCCTGATCAGTCTGTGACTGTTGCCGGTACCGAAGTCCAGTTCTGCTGTGGTAACTGCAAAGCAAAAGCAGCCAAAGCAGAAGGTGATGATCAAATCAAACTGATCTTCAATGACAAAGCCTTCGACAAAGGTTTTAAAGTCACCGAAAAGAAGTAGTCTATTCGATCTTCCCCCCATGATGCATTTTTGCGGGCCAGCATGATGGGGGGAAGTGATTTGAGATCTGAATTCACGAACCGTGATGGGAGTGGGAGTGTCTTTCGAGGCACTCTCATTCTTTTTATATGCCAACGATTACGTTGTATATTCAGAATTCAGACGCACATATTCCTGCGTCAGATCGCTGGTCCAGAAGACGACAGCTTCCGCTCCAAATGGAAGTTGTATCTGAATCGACACATCGCGATTCTGTCTGATACTGTCGGAAACGATCTTCTCATCGAAGTCGACCGGCAATCCGTTTTCATAAATCAACGTACCATTGATATGCAGCACGATGTCCTGCTCGGTCAGTTTCACACTCGTCCGCCCAGCAGCCGACACAATCCGACCCCAGTTGGGATCGGCGCCGGCGATCGCTGTTTTTACTAATGCATCATTGGCGATGGTCCTGGCAATCTCATGCGCTTCCGATCTCTGGTTCGCGCCAGCAACTTCAATGGTAATGAAATGATCAGCTCCTTCCGCGTCCCGGATAATAGCCTGGCCTAACTGCATGGCGACTTCGTCGATGGCAGTCTGTAACAGGGCGAGTTCCTGCTCAGATAACGCTGCAGATTCCGCCGCACCATTGGACAGCAAAATGACGGTATCACTCGTGCTGGTATGTCCTTCCACCGAAACACAATTGAAGCTGCGATTTACGGCATGCCTCAGCATTTGATCGGTTTGAGCAGCATTGAGCGGCGCATCGGTCATGATCACCGACAACATGGTCGCCATATTGGGAGCAATCATCGCGGCCCCTTTCGCAGCGCCGCTCACGCGCACTGTAGTTCCACCGATTGAAAGTGTGCGGGTGGCCTGCTTGGGAACCGTATCAGTGGTCATCATCCCCCGCGCGGCATTCTCAAAGGCCTGCGAACCAGAATCCAGTTGCCGAATGGCATCGGGAATCCCCTGCTCAATCGGTGGGCGCGAGAGAAAACGGCCGATGATACCTGTCGAACAGACCAGAACTTCTTCATCCTTGACGTCCAAACCATTCGCCACCTGATGAGTCATCCAGCGAGCATCTTCAATTCCCCGATCTCCGGTACAGGCATTGGAATTTCCCGAATTGATAATCACCGCCCGAATCGAATCTGAGGGTACACGTTCGCGGGACACTTTCACCGGTGCGCCACACACCTGATTTGTTGTAAATACTCCAGCCCCACAGCAGGGCGCATCAGAGACGAACAAAGACAGATCAAAAGTCGATTTGTTCTGCTTGATGCCACAAGCCAGACCGGCAGCGCGAAAACCCCGGGGTAAGATCATTTCAGCAGTCAACTGCTTCTCCTCGATGTATAAGAGACCTCAGACGATTAAACCTGTCGTTTCAGGATAACCGGCCATCAAATTAAAATTCTGAACGGCGACTCCCGCAGCGCCTTTGATCAAATTATCGATTGCAGAAAAGACAATCAATTGATCGCCGGCAAACTGCACTGAAATATCACAGTAATTCGTCCCCGAAACGTCTTTGGTCGCGGGAATCCGGTCAATCACCCGCACAAATGGTTTCCCTCGATAAAACGAGCGATAAACCTCCAGCAACTCGTCTCGACTCACAGCCTGCGTCAATCGCGGGTACATGGTCGCCAGAATGCCCCGGTTCATTGGAGTCAGATGCGGCGTGAATACAACCTTGACCTCTTTCCCGCCGACCGTAGTCAACACTTCTTCGATTTCCGGTGTATGACGATGCGTGCCGACACCATAGGCGGTAATACTTTCATTGCATTCGGGATACAGCGTTCCCAGTTTGGGATTACGGCCTGCTCCACTCACGCCACTTTTGGCATCAATGATGATTCCCGTCGGGTCAATCAAACCTCCTGCCAGTAACGGTGCCAGCCCCAGAATCGCAGTGCTGGTATAACATCCCGGATTGGCAATCAGATCGGCAGAGGGAATTTTTTCGGCCCATAATTCGGGGAGACCATATACGGTGCTTCCCAGTCGGGTCGGATCGGTGTGCACATGATGATACCACTTCTCGTAAACGGCAGGATCGTTCAGACGATAGTCGGCACTCAAATCAACCACCCGGCAGCCATCAGCCAGAAGATCGGGAATGACTTCCATACTGGCCACATGCGGGAGTGCACAAAAGACAAAGTCCGCCCGTTCGGAAATCTCAGCCGACGAGAGGGATTCGCACCTCAGATCCAGGCGTCCTTCAAGACACGGATGAATTTCGCTGATATGCGGCGCATCCTCCTGACGCGAAGTCAAAGCGACAATTTCCACATCCGAATTTCGTAACAGAATTTTGATCAACTCAAGGGCCGCATAACCTGTGGCCCCCATAATGGCAACTTTTGTCATTTTTTCCCGATTCGACTATTGTCCAAGTGCAACAAAAGCCAAGCAGGGGCTTCTGCCAGAGGTCATTCAAAACGTACATATCCGGAGCGAATAAGAAGACGACAAGAAATCGCTCCGCAAGGATCGCCCGCTTTCTCTATTTTTGGCCGGATCGTATTCCATAACGGAAACAAACAAAAGCGGACAGCATGCGATAATGCCACAGAAATAGGATCCGGTTCGAATTTTCCGCAAAGACTTCTAGTTTTATAATGATTATTTAGTATTAACAACGTCAACACCCACACAGCAAATGACAGTGATTCTTTCAAATTAAGCTGCAAAATCAATTCGGTTTCCTTTTCAAAAAGATCCTTAAACATCACAATAAAACCATTGATTCAAGTCATTTTTATAGACTGCAATTCAATTTGCCGGTGTTCTGAGTTCCTTACATCAAATGACGATTTTTGTATGTGATCGTCAGGAGCCCAAATGAACACCCACCAGTTCAACACGGAATAAAGAAGAGGAAAGAATGTCTAACGTTGCCAAACTAGCCGCCGATGCGCTGACTGAAGGTGGTGGAATTTTCCGATTGTCTCCTACATGGGTACCCCGATCGTTTCTTCAACCCGGTCGTCGCTTGAAACTGCACCCAGCCGACTACTATGCCCTGGGAACACATCGCGGCGGAATTGATGAACGCTGGTTTGGTTCAACGACGGCTGCCGCTAACGAAGGGGCACCTGACGACGAAGGTTTGAGCTACTGTGCTTTCGGCGGTGAAAAGTTCACCCTCCGCGACGCGATTGCTGAACTGGGAGCCGAAGTGATCGGCGATTCCATCTGGGGCAAATACAATCGCTGGCCCGTTTACTCCAAATTCTTTGACAATATGGGACCGATTCCTCACCACATGCATCAAAACGCCGAGCAGGCAGCCCTGGTTGGACAGGAAGGCAAACCGGAATCGTACTACTTCCCACCCCAGATGAATGCCATTGGCAATAATTTCCCCTACACCTTTATGGGACTGGAACCCGGAACCACTAAGCAGGATGTGATCGACTGCCTGGATCGCTGGAACGATGGCGACAACGGGATTCTTGATCTGTCCAAAGCCTATCGTCTCAAACCGGGCACCGGCTGGCTGATTCCTCCCTGCGTTTTACATGCTCCCGGAAGTCTCGTGACTTATGAGCCGCAGTGGGGCAGCGATGTATTCGGCATGTACCAGTCAATGGTCGAAGGCCGCGCTGTGCCGCGATCACTGCTGACCAAAGACTTCCCTGAAGACAAACACGACGACAACACTTATCTCGTCGAAGCACTCGACTGGGAAGCCAACGTGGATCCCAACTTTAAAGAGAATAACTACCTCGAGCCGATTCCGGTCGCTGATACCGCGGCAGACGGTTATGTCGATCGCTGGATCGTCTATGGTAAAGTCAAAGGCGAGCAGTTATTCACCGCAAAAGAACTGACCGTTGATCCTGGAACGAAAGTGACCATCAAAGATACCGGCGCCTACGGATGGATCACAGTACAGGGAGAAGGCACGATCGGAAAACTGAGACTGCAGACGCCCGCCATGATCCGCTTCGGACAGATGACCGAAGATGAAGTCTTCGTGTCAGAAAAAACGGCACGGGAAGGGGTCACGATTGAGAATACCGGCAGTGAACCACTGGTTTCGCTCCGCTATTTCGGTCCCGGTGCCTGCCCCAGTGCTCCGAACGTCGGTGATTATCGGAAATAAAAAACGATCCGTCACACTGAACTGCCCGAACACTCGGGCAGTTTTTATTTTGATCTTATAGTTCCTGCCAACATGAAGGACCGTCTCATGAGTGATCACACAGCTAATATTTTCCCCAAACTTCATAATGCAGCCTGGCCGGGAGTCGTCGGAAAAGGCCCCGATTCAGAACCCCCAATCGACTTGGATACGATGCTCGATCTGACCGCCGCTGCCGAAGTGGACGGGATCAAATTCGATGGAACCGACCTGTTCCTGTTTGACCCGCACGTCAGCATTGATTCCAGCGATGATGATCTGAAACAACTGGCAGAAAAAGTTCAGTCCCGCAATCTGGTGATCGGCTCAGTCGTAGCGCCTGTCTGGCCTCCGACAGGCGGCGGTTCCGCGATGGGCAGCGAAGAAGAACGCGGTCAGTTTCTGGAACAGGTTCGCAAAGGATGTGGCATCGCTAAAAAACTGCGTGAGCTGGGCGTGCGTCCTTATGGCGTGGTTCGTATCGATTCCGCTGCCGGCGCGGGCGACTGGATCGCTGACCCGGAAGGCAATCAGGCCAAAATCGCAGAAACCTTCAAACAGGCCGCTGATATCGCCGCCGATCATGGCGAGCGTCTGGCTGCGGAAGGCGAAATCTGCTGGGGTGGCATGCATAGTTGGAAACGCATGGTGCAATTACTGGAACTGGTGGATCGCCCTGACGTCCTGGGCTTTCAGGCCGACATGTCACACACGCTGCTGTATCTGATGGGCTACAACGCACCCGAAGACCGCCTGCTTCCGGAAAATTTTGACTGGAACGATGAAGCCACCTTCGATGCCGCTTATAAAACCCTGACTGATGCCCTGCGTCCCTGGACCATTGATTTCCACGTGGCTCAGAACGACGGCACCGTGCATGGTACGGGATCTCACGACAAGACAGGCAGACACTGTCTGCCCAATGACCCCAACGGCAAGCTCGATATCACCAGACGAGCCGGCTACTGGTTACGCGACGAAAGCGGAAACCCCACGAAAAACTTCCAGCACATCTGCTGGGATGGCTGCATGTTTTCGAATGAGGTCATGATGAACCCGCAAACCTGGAATGACATTCTGGCAGCAATGATCAGCGTCAGAGATGCCCACGGCTGGTCGTAATCACTTTTACTACTCTCTCATTTTCAACCTGTTTTTTAAATCTACAAGGAGTCACACCAATGACCAAGCCAGTACGCGTCGGTCTGATCGGCTACGGATTCATGGGACGAACCCACTCCAATGCCTATAGACAAGTCGGCAAATTTTTTGATATCGAACACACTCCCGTTTTGCAGGCCGTCTGTGCCCGCAGCGAAGATAAAGTCAAAGACTTCGCCGAAAACTGGGGCTGGGAATCTTATGAAACCGATTGGCGCAAGCTGATCGAACGGGATGACATCGACCTGATCGATATCACCACCCCTAACAATTCGCACCACGATATCGCCATCGCTGCCGCTGAAGCCGGGAAAATGGTGCTCTGTGAAAAGCCGCTCGCCATGAATACGGCAGAAGCGGTCGCCATGACGGAAGCCATCGAAAAGGCAGGCGTGGCAAACATGGTCTGGTTTAACTACCGTCGCGTTCCCGCCATCACTCTGGCCAAGCAACTGGTTGATGAAAAACGGATCGGACGGCCTTTCCATTACCGGGCCACTTATCTGCAGGACTGGACGATCGCCGAAGATGTCCCTCAAGGGGGAGCCACACTCTGGAGACTGGACGCCAAAGTCGCAGGGAGCGGCGTAACGGGCGATCTGCTGGCGCATTCGATTGATTCCGCCATCTGGCTCAATGGGCCGATCACTTCCGTCTCGGCGGCTACAGAGACGTTTGTCAAAGAACGCGTCCATCAGGAAACCGGTCAAAAAACCAAAGTGGAAATCGATGACGCCTGCATGTTTCTCGCCCGTTTTGCCAATGGGTCAATGGGGACCTTTGAAAGCTCCCGTTATGCCCGCGGACGTAAAAACTTTAACACGTTCGAACTGAATGGCGAAGACGGCTCGGTCTACTTTGATCTGGAAGATCCTCAGATTCTGCAGTATTTTGAATATGCGAATCCCACCACCGGCCAGAAAGTGGAAGATCATCTGACCGGCTGGCGCCGGATTCATGTGACGAACTTTGAGCATCCCTATATGGATCACTGGTGGGTTCCCGGCTGCACGATCGGCTACGAACACACCTTTACGAATGCTCTGGCCGATTTCTTTCAGGGCCTGGATTCCGGTAAGCCGGTCCAGCCTGATTTCCGGGCGGCACTTGAGACCCAAAAAGTCTGCGACGCCGTTCTGCAGAGCGCAAAAGACAAGCAATGGGTCGAAATTGCATAGCATTATCACAGGGAAATCTGTTATAATGTGGGCATAACAAGCCTTTGTAAAAACGGGCGACAATCAAAGTCGTCCGTTTTTGCTATATATTGAATTACACAAATTGATGCTTCAGAACCGGGAGTCAAACTGATGGACCGTCATCCAATTTCACAAGAAGGATACGATAAGCTGCGCGAAGAAATTCGTTTTCTCGAAAACGAAAGAATGCCTGAAATCGTAGAGGGGATTGCAGAGGCAC
>NZ_CALFPF010000749.1 GCF_937919775.1 uncultured Gimesia sp. | reverse complement strand
TCACGATAGGCTGAAATTGTGTTTGGGTTCTCATTTCAATCATCACTCAAAAACGGCTACTCCCACAAGGCAACCTGCGTGCTGTATCCTTAGAAATGGTTCCTGTTCTAGACATTCCGTCTGCACTCTGTCATGCTGGATATGAGCAAAAACCGGTTGCAGTCATGAATTCGGGAGACGATAGAAATGAGTCATCACACAGAGAATCATTCCCCCAACAAAAACCATTCTGTGTCACGCAGAACCTTTCTGCGCGAGGCCGGTACGGTGACCGCGGCGGGGCTGGCTGTGGCGCCTGTTGTCTGGGCCGGTGGTGGAAACAAGGCTGATACGTTGCGCGTCGGTCTGATTGGTTGTGGCTCCCGCGGTTCCGGTGCCGCCGTCAATGCCATGCAGGCCGATCCGAATACGCAACTTGTGGCGCTGGCCGATGTCTTTGAAGACAAATTGAAAGCGAGTGCGGATCGGATTAAAAAATCGATCGGCGACCAGTATGCCGTCGAGCCGAGTCAGGAATTCGTCGGCTTCGATGCCTGTGAAAAGTTATTAAGTACCGACGTCGATGTCGTGTTGCTGACCACGCCCCCGCATTTTCGTCCCGCCCATCTGAAACGCGCCATCGAAGCCGGCAAACATGTCTTTGCCGAAAAGCCGGTGGCCGTGGACGCACCGGGAGTGCGCTCGGTGATGGAGACCTGCCGACTGGCAAAGCAGAAACGGCTGTCGATCATGTCGGGCCTGATGCTGCGTTACAGTAAAGCCATGCAGGAAACGGTCACCCGCATTCATGGCGGTCAACTTGGTAAGATCGTGACCCTGCAGACCAATTACAACATTAATGGACTCTGGTCACATCCCCGCAAGCCAGAATGGAGTGACATGGAATGGCAGCTGCGCAACTGGTACTACTTCACCTGGCTCTCGGGGGGCCAACTGGTGGAACAGCACGTACATGGTCTCGACCTGATGTCCTGGGTCATGCAGAATGAATATCCCGTCAAATGTTTCGGGTTGGGGGGCAGGCAGTCGCGTACCGATCCACTCTACGGCCACATCTTTGATCATCATGCCATCTGTTATGAATACAGCGGCGGACAACGTTGTTTTGCGTATTGTCGCCAGCAGGATGGCACGGACATCGACACGTCTCAACTGGTGTTCGGCGAAAAGGGAACCGCCGATTTGAATCGGAATACGCTCAGCGGAGCGGAAACCTGGCGTTACAGCCGGGCCCGCGGCCGCGATAAAAATGGGATGCAGGATCTGCCGTACGTGCAGGAACACGCGGCCCTGTTCAACAGCATTCGAACCGACTCGCCAGTTAACAATGGTGAGTATGCTGCGAAAAGTTCGCTGATGGCCATCATGGGACGCATGGCTTCTTTTACCGGGAAAAACATCACCTGGGAACAGGCCTGGAATTCCCAGGAAGATCTCACGCCAGCCGAGTACACATTCGGACCGTTAAAAGTCTCTTCCGTCGCCTTGCCCGGCAAGACCCGATTTTTTTAAACGGCAAGCGTGAACAGGGACAGAGATCCGTTTTGTCAGTCATTTTGAATTGCGTCAACAATCTGTCACCATCAAAGCGATTCAATAAACGCTACCTGGCGGAAGACCATTGCCACCTCAGACTTCCCGATCGGCGGCGTCCATACCCATACGTGTGGCGCGGAGGGCGCTTTGTGAGGCGTGCATGGGCATTTCGGTTTTGTCGATTTTTGCCAGGTTTTTATTCAAGATGCGCGCAAAGGTGGCGAGCAGAGTGGCTTTGTCGTCATCGAAGCCGCCGTGACTGCGGGAGGTGGAATGTGAAATCGAACCTTCGTCGTTTGTATTCGGCGCGCGAACCCAGTCCACCGTTTTTCGCTTCAGAAGTTTCTGGAGGTCCGGATCCTGGACAATGAATTTCTCCATGCCCAGGATCGGTTCTCCATCACGGAGCAGGGGGACCCGTGCCTTTTCTTCAAACGCGTTAGAGACGAGATACAGGAGCGATTTATGATAAATGTTCGCGCAATGATCATCCTGTTCGGTTTTGTCAGTCAGTGTGAACAGAGCGATTTTTTCAAGGCCGCCTGTTTCCAGGGCGGGCTGATAAGTCTCTTTGAATAGCTGCACGGTACACGCCGGCGCCCATAAGGTGCAGGTTGAGACGGACAGACCCAGTCCGGTTCGTCCTTTCATGGGGCCGACTTTGATTTTGCCTTTGCTGGTGAGCAACTGCACGAGTGGTGCCAGGAAAATGGAGCCGGCACTGTGACCGGCGCTGTGTAGTTCGATTGAGGGATCATCCTTCAGCAGTTTTTCCAGATGGGAGGACATTTTCCGGACGCCCCCTTTCGCGCTGGTGGAAGCGGCCAGTGCGTTCTCTTTCATTTCGTCCCACTGGGCTTTGCCGGAGAGCTGACGGGCCAGCGGTTCCAGGGCGTCATCGAGCCGATCAAGCATGAAGTCTTTCGCCATATCCAGCAGACCTTCCGTGCGGCGTTGCTTCAAGGCGTCTTTGATGATGTTTGTGAGCGTGGTCCAATAATCGGTTTTCCAGATGAACGCCAGCGGATAAATCTCGGCTTTCAGCAGCACCTGGCGGTAGTCGGCCACGCGCTGGATGGCGGATTTTTCGTCTGTCAAGCCGCCATGCGCATAGAGCAGAATGCGTTTTTTCTTCCAGTTGGCGGTGATGCGGGGGATGTCCTCTTCGAAGATCATGCGGACGGCGGCGTCCGATGTTCCGTAGGTACCCGTCTCGCGGAGTTCGCCGTCGTTGCCGATACTGATGATGTGCGGTCGCAGATCGTGGAACGTGTAACCCACGCTCGAAGTTGCCACTTCCGCGTTGGCCCGCGCGATCGCGCCCGGGGCCTGCATCTGAATGGGAACGCCGAGCCGTGCGACCCAGACGTCGGTTCCGTTCTCCAGCCAGTCACCATAGGTGATCCTGGCGAAGCCGCCCGCGCCCCAGTCATCCGACCAGGAATTCTGAATCCAGAAACCCTGATCATCGTAGCCTACGATTGCAAACGCGTGGCCGCCGATGCTCTTTGACCGATGTGGAATCAGCCCGTTTGATCGAACCTCGTTCCATCCTTCGTGCACGATGGATGTGGCATACAGGCAGCCGACCTCCGTGATCGCGCAATGCATGGCGACCAGATCACGATGATTCACCCGAAAATAAGCGCCCAGCGGACGTCGTGTCGAATCGGTGGCCCGCTCCGGTGTCAGATTGGGATCGTTGCGACCGGCGCGGTAAGGCCAGAGTTGTTCGCTGCATACGCCGTGCTTGTGCCAGCCTTTCATGGCGCCGCGCGCGCTGGAACCGGAATAATCTTCACCGGGCCATTCGTCGTAGCGCTTGGCCATTTCATAAAGCATTCTGGGGCTGATGGAAGTGGCATCGGGAACCGTTTTTCTGGTCACGAGCAGATAATGCACGACCGAGGCCAGACCAAAACCGGTGCAGGCCCCTTCGACACCCTGATCGAGGATGGGAATGTTCAACTGCTGATAATGGGCAAGGGGGAGTTCCGTGGGGACTTCCGTCAGAGTGGGGACGAACATCTGATCGCGGAAGTCGAGTGTGTCGGGACGGGCATCCAGAGTTCGCTCTGACAACGGGACGGGTTTTGTTTTTTTTCTGGCCATTTTTAAGACGAGCCTCTTTATTCATGGTGAAAAATTGTTATCCGCAATGTAGTCGCCTGTATTGATTTTCCGACATAAACAGCAGTGAGTAACAGAAGTGGATGTGTACTGATTGTCGTTAGTGTAAATAAATATCTTACAGGCTGGAATTTGTCGATCAAGCAGAATTTCTAAAAATCATCAGAGAGAACGAGGGGGGAGGGAATTGAGTATGGCAGGTACTGGATGCAGATCAACGGGTTCCGGTGCATGTCCCTGCTCATTTCTGATTGGCTGAGATAGGTGGTAGACAGGCAGGGCGTCTGTCCGTTACTGGAGTGTAGAACGATTTGTACTTGTGGCTGATTTTGAAATGAGTTCTGTCTTTGACCGCAGGGTGCCTGATCTTGAAAAAGCGGGAATTAATTCAAAGGCACAGTTTGCTTTCGTCAGATCGGCCGATTATACTGACCTGTTCATAGGTTCTGAGTAATCTACCGACTGCCAGCAATTTAGAGAATTGACTTCGCGACCGTCAGGGTGGAAAATACAGACAGAGAGATTGTAGTTTGCCGGGCCACACACATTTACTACTGAATATGACCTCAACACAACAGCATCAATCAGGTCAAGAGAATCACTTCAAGGGAGTTATCGATGCGTAAATATGTACCGGATTCCAGGTTATCATCTCGTGGTGGATTTACTCTGATTGAGTTGCTGGTGGTGATGGCCATTATCGCGATCCTGGCTGCTTTGCTGTTGCCTGCGATCCAGCGGGCAAGGGAAGCCGCCCGTCGTACTCAGTGCATCAATAACCTGAAACAAATCAGTCTGGCGGCCCATAATTATGCGAGTTCGTTTCGCAGTTTTCCGGCGGGTTGGATTGAAGCTATGCCCGTTGACGCAAACGGAAACCAGACCGCTGGCCCATCGAATGCCAATGTTGCATTCAGTGAAGATATTCTGATCCCCGTTGATGCTGTCGATGCGAATAACAACCCCGTCTCTAAATACCGTCTGCTGGAGTGGGAACTCTCTCCCTGGTGGGGCTGGCAGGCGCTGTTGCTGGGTGAGATGAATCAGGCAAATGTCAATGTCGATTTTGAGAGTTCCAAATTTTCTACTGACAGTAAAGCCGCCAGCACGGTTGCGATCGACAGTTATGTCTGTCCGAGTGCGGCGCTGCCTTCAAATCGCCCGCGTGGCTTAGGGCTTTCCTTCTATCGCGGAGTCGGGGGTGCCCTGACGGGTTATTCGAGTTTGAGCCCCTACAGCGGAACTTATAAGGGGGGCATATTTGGTGGGAATAGCGGCACCAAGTTTCGTGATATCCCTGATGGAGAATCAAACACACTCTTGTTTGGTGAAGCCGCCTTTGGTTTCTGGGCAGACAGTCACAGTGCAGTGGCAGGTGCCGTGGTGGCTTCGGATGGTAGCTCAACCTTCCATGCCGGTAAGAATTTTGACGGCACACCCTATCATGGTGGTAGCCAAGGTTCTCCCTATCATCTTACTTTCGGTTCCTGGCACGACGATGTGATTCATTTTGCCGTCGCCGATGGTTCCACAAAGTCGATGGCGAAAAATATTGATTACAATCTCTTTCGTCAGCTTTGTGTCCGAAACGATGGCGAACGAATGACAGGGGAATGGTAAGCTGAGTGGGGTAAACGTCGTTTACCGCAGCAGCGAGCGTTCTGTCACTGTTTGAGGGAACGCTCTAACCGCCTGTCAGGCGCGTTCAAACGGGAAGGCAATTACTTCCTGCAGAGTCTGTTTTCCCAGCGCCAGCATGATCAGGCGATCCAGGCCCAGCGCGGTGCCGGCACAGGCGGGCAAGCCGACGTCCATTGCCTGCAGGAGATAACTTTCCCCGGGTAATGTGGGACGGTTTTCTTTCAACCGCAGTACGGATTGATGTTCGATGCGTTTGCGCAGCTCATGCGGGTCGGTCAGTTCATGATAGCCGTTACAGAGTTCAATGCCCTGCAGATAAAGTTCAAATCGCTCAGCCACTTCCATCGCGCCGTCTGAGCGAATGCAGGCTAAGGCGGCCTGTGCGGGAGGATAGTCATACAGAAATACGGCACCCCACTCGCGGAGTGCCGGTTCGACGAGTTCTACCAGCAGTAAATTCTGCCAGCTTAAACGGTCGGCCAGATCGAATCCGGTCGGGACTGAAATTTGATGTTGCAGTGCCGTCTGTTGAAACTGCTCTGCGGTCGCATTCAAAGCAGAGAGGCCGACATATTTCTGAAACGCCTCTTCGTAACTGAAACGTGCAAAGTGACCGGCGGGGAGCGGCGGTCGTGTATGCTGGTCGGAAACCGCAGCGGCGACAGTATAAATGTGCCGGACGAGGGCTTCGACAAACGTCATCTGATCGTGATGTGTTTCATCCCGCCGATACCATTCCAGCATGCTGAATTCCGGGTTGTGCAGCGTGCCCCGTTCGGCCTGTCGAAACGCGTGCGTGATCTGATAAATCTGGTCCGCGCCTGCCGTCAATAAACGTTTCATGGCGAACTCGGGTGAAGTTTGCAGATAACGGGTTGCTTCGGGGCCGCTTTGATCGTTGCAGGTGCCCTCGGAAGAATGCCATTCGGCTGTAAAAGGATCGATGTAGGCATCGACGACGGAATCCCGGGAGAGCAGCGGCGTTTCGACTTCCCAGTAACCCTTGTTTTCAAAGAAAGCACGGACTGCCTGCATCAGACGGCTGCGGTGTTTCAACGTTTCGATGGAAGCTGTGGGGAGGTAGTCAGATGAGTCGGGAACGGACTGATTCATGATCAGAGAAGCGGTTTCCATAAGAAGGGGACGGAAAATTAATCGTTGCTGTCTGCATACCGTTTGCGAAGGACTTCGATTCGTTTGCGGTTGGCTCCCAGATCGGAGTACCCCACGCGAGAAGCAGATCGAACCTGTATCACATTCTGACGGGAATCGATCAGGAACTCAACATCATCCACAAAACGAAATCCGAGGGAACGAAATTCTGCATGCAGATAATCTGCTTCCTGCTTGACAATATGGCACCCCCGCTGCCGACTGAGGATCTCGACTAAACGCTGCCGGGCCTGTTCGGCCGATCCGGAATAGCGGATCGGTTCAATCGAATGCGTCGGGGATTCACACTGCGAACAGACACAGTTCGGTGATTCAGGGCAGGCGCGTAACTGCTGGTTGACGAGGCCCAGGTCTGCCGGGGGATGAGTGAGGTAGTTCCCCAGCACGATCGCAAGATAAGCAACCAATAAAAAAGCGACGCACCAGAAAAGAATCATCTTCCTCATCCGCCTCCGGTTTAACCTGGTTTGGTGATCAACGGCTATTGGTCTTCATCCCGATCGAATTCATAAAGATCATGTGAATCTTCTTCCCGCAGTGAATCAGCCTCATCATGATGGGCTCGAGCACAGTGCTTTAACTGTTCTTCGAGTAATTGTAACTCTTCCTCTTCGGCTGACAACAGTTCCAGCTGTTCACGGATTCCGTTAACCGCGTTCAGGGTTTCACCCAGAGATTCGTCATCTTCATAAACTGCCTGCGTTTGCTCTGTCTGAGCTTCGGAATGTGTAAGTTCATTTTCCTCTGCCAGAGTTTCCTTAGTCTGATTTGATTCTGGGGATTTTCTGCTGGGGAATAATTTATGGGATTCTTTACCGGCGCGCAGTAACTGGGCTATCGCTGCAATAGTGACAGCCAGGGTGGCCCATTTCATGATTCCCAGCCGATTGATTCCCCAGATGGAATCGGCGAAAACGATGATGGTTAATATCACACAGGCGCCAGTCAACACGCCTTTGAGCCACAAATCCGTCCGCTGATGCTTCATGGAATGCCGGGCAATCGCCATCCGCGCGGAATAGTTGGCCACATCCCGGAAGGAGTTCAAAGCGTCCCGTACCGCGTCTTTATCCTGTGCATGAGTCGGTGCTTTTTTGAGGGCTTCCAGTTTTTCTTCGATCGAGAGATTCGCAGGTGTAACCTGAGAATTCAGGAGACTGCTGGTCAGCAGGGTTGAACCATGTACGTTCTGGGCTTTTGATTCCGATACTGGTTTTGCTGAGGACGAAGCGGGTTTATGTGCAGCCGAAGCCGATGACGGGGGCCCTGGTTTCCCGCCACGGGAACGTTCGAGTAATTTTTCCATATAAGCGGCGATGGAGTCTGGATCATCTGCATTGTCCGCCACGCAGGGCTCTTGTTTCTCATCGGCGTTTTCTGCATCCTCTGTATTTTCTCCGGCAGCGGAGACTTGTTCAGCTACATTTTCAGAATCGCTTGTTTCCGGATCTGTTTTTTTTGTGAATAAATCGAGTAAGCTTCCTGTTTTTACCTGTGGCTTCTCATGCGAGGTCTGTTCGGCTGTCGCTTCCTCTGATGGTTGATTCAAGAATGACTGCAGCAAAGAACCTGATGCCTGGGATGTTTTTGCTGCAGGCCCGCCCTGGGACTCCGTTTCTGCTACATCTGTCTCCCCCGCGAACGGCTGCAATCCGACATCCGCAATCAGTTGTTCCCGCTCGGCTAATTGCTGTTCACGAATCTGGATAATCCGCTCCCGATCCTCGAGCTCTCCCTGATCCTTTTGGACCTGCAGCCGTTGCGATTCGAGGTTATCTCTTTGACGGGCGATCTCTTCCCGATCAATCTTCAGTTGATCATGATCCAGAGACAGTTTCTCTTTTTCCCTGGCCAGTTCATCGAGGTCAGGCTGCCGATCTGCTTCCAGATGATCCTGTCCGGGCAAGTCCAGTTCCCGTGCGCGAAGTTGTTCTTCACGAATTTGCAGCTCTGCCTGCTTTTGTTCCAGTTCTGCCTGCAGGCGATCCAGCGTTTCTTTTTGTTCAGAGAAATCTTCCTGGTCAACGGCCGCCGATTCCTGGCTGAGTAAGAGTGCGGCGGTTTTTTCTGATTCAGCTTCCTGCTTCGAGATTAATGCGGCCAGTTCCTGTTCTCTGCATGTCAGTTGTTCCTCACGTTCCTCGAGCTGCTGTTTTTGCAGATCGAGTTCGGTCTGATACTGTTCCAGCCCGGCCTGTTGTTCGGCAAGTTGTTCGCGGTCTGTTTCGAGGATCGCTCGTGCCTGTTCTGCTTCTGCATCATGGGCGGCTTGCGAAGTCTGTTCTGCTTCGAACGTGGACTGCTGCGTATTTAACTTTTCGCGTAATTTCTCCAGCTCCGCTTGCGATGAATTCAGTTGTTCTTCGCGTTCATCGAGTTGCTGTTTTTGCAGATTGAGTTCAGTCTGATACTGTTCCAGCCCCGCCTGTTGTTCTGTAAGTTGTTCTCGGTCTGCTTCCAGTTCCGCACGTACGCCGTCAAATTCAGTTTGGTCGGCCGCTTTGGAAGACTGCTGCTCGTTTAATTCTTTACGTAATGCATCCAGTTCCGATTCGCGTTCTGCCAGTTGTTGCTGTTGCAGATCGAGTTCAGTCTGATACTGTTCCAGTCCGGCCTGTTGCTCTGCGAGTTGTTCTCGTTCTGCTTCCAGTTCTGCACGTACGCCGTCAATTTCAGTTTGGTCGGCCGCTTTGGAAGACTGCTGCTCGTTTAATTCTTTACGTAAT
>NZ_CALFPF010000748.1 GCF_937919775.1 uncultured Gimesia sp. | reverse complement strand
GTCTCTGTCTCTGAACAGATCGATTCAACCCCCCATCCTTCCCCCATTGGTCCGAGATGTTCAGTAGCCTTTTTAGTTAAATACATCGGATTGATTGACGTGCCGTTAAAGGCTTTGCCGGTTACCTTTGATGTATATTGTGGGTCAGTTTGTTGTACTGAATCCCAGAGTTTCAGATTGTCATCCATTGGACTCTCCCTGTATTAAGTTGATGCCGTTTTTTTCGAGGTAATAATTGGTAGCGTGCAGAACTTGAGACTTGTTTAATTCGTGGTCTTCCCAAATGCCCGACTCCCGGCAGTGCTTGTAGTGGGCCAGCTTTGCTTTGATGTGATATTTTGCGATGTCGCGGAGTTCGTCTTGAAGCTGCCACACCCGGCAGTGAATCCATCCGCTGTTTGAAACGACGATCCAATAGAACGGATACACTCTGTCCGATCCCCAGTAAGCATCCCGGCCCATCTCGTAGAATGCCGCTGAATAGTGATAACCGTAATCGTCCATACTCCAAAAGAACTTTTTCTCTGATGGATCGGCAGACGTTTTAAGATCGGTTATCGTTCCGTCTGCTGACATCATGTCAA
This sequence comes from uncultured Gimesia sp., assembly GCF_937919775.1. GTDB lineage: Bacteria > Planctomycetota > Planctomycetia > Planctomycetales > Planctomycetaceae > Gimesia. The sequence goes on along the minus strand of NZ_CALFPF010000748.1, from coordinate 1,029 downwards.
TCAAGGCTTTGCACTTTACGCCGTCCTGCTCCCAGACAATCGCCTGCTCTCGAACCGCTGTTCCCTCAATCAGCCTAACTGCCTCTTTATTTTTGAGGATTGCTTTGACCTGCAACTCAATCAAACCAAGTTCATCCTTGCTGCTGTTCTTGATCAGGTAGGGAATCCCGTTTGCCTCGCAAGAGTCGATGAAGTGCAACCACTTCGCACCAGATCGAGAACTCCCAGTCCAGACCGCGTAATCAATCCCATCCTGTGATTTATTCTCCAGAATGAATTGATGTAGAATCGTCCCCATACGCATTGAGTCAGTAGCGTTGCGCGGGTACATCTTCTTAATACACACGTCTTCAAATTTCTGTGGTGACTCAATAAACACTTTCAAATCCGAAGACCGTAGCGCGTCTATTTCGCTGTATTCTTCGTGTCCACATTTAACAAGCTGCGGTTTCATCGCTCCCCCTAACTGTATTTGTAAGTTGCCTTGTCACCGACAACTGACTCCAGACGGTATGTCAGTTCGTGAAGGTAGAATGCCAATGGCAGGATGTCGTCTACTGTTTCAATCGTGAATCTGTCTGGTGCTTCGATCCTTCCATCCTTGACGACTGTTGAACCGTCTGGATGGATATCAACATGAACTCTCAAACCGTCAGCAAACGCTTCCTCTGCTGCTTCCTGGTAGTGTGCCAGTTCGTCTATTAGGCTTTGTGGGTCGTACTTCATGACTGCTCCAGCGCATTCCCTGCGATCTGCTCGCGGGCAATTGCCGTCATTAGTGATATGTGGAGTTCGGTTTCTTCGTCCTTGAGATCTGCTTGCTTGGAAACATTCTTTTCCAGTTTATGCACAAGATCCCCGACCGCCTGACCTGCTTCGTCGGCACTGCCGAAACAGTTTCTCATGGATTCGTTTTCGGCGTTCAAATCACGAACACTGTTTTCAAGCTCCGTCACTTTCGCCCGCAGTTCGTCGCACCGCTGGTTGGCAAACTCAATCGATTCGTCCTTCTCTGCAAGGATGCGCTCG
>NZ_CALFPF010000747.1 GCF_937919775.1 uncultured Gimesia sp. | reverse complement strand
CGCGGCGGTCCGGTGGTTGAGAATGATACGGTCTATTTTGCAGCCGGTGTCTGGCCTTTTGAAGGCGTGTTTATCTATGCTCTGAATGCTGAGACCAGAGAACAGCGGTGGGTCAATGATCGTCTGGGGTTTATTTACGGACAACATCCCCATGCGGCGGAGGCCTTCGGCGGCGTCACACCTCAGGGCTATCTGCTGATTGCGGAAGAGGAACTGATCGTCCCCTGCGGCACGGCGTTCCCTGCCCGGTTGAATAAACAGACCGGCGAACTGATCGAGTTCCAGCTCCCCAAACCGGGCCGCACACCAGGCGGGTGGTTTACCACGGCAGGCAAAGCCGCGCGACGCGGCGAAACCGAACTCGTAAAAACAGAACTGCTGTTTGATCGGGACGTCAATTCCGCCCGGCATGAAAACGGACAAAATTATGGTCCCGACGGAAAACGGGGCCTGCGTCAGCAGATTCAGACCGGGGATAAACAACTCACTTATGAAAACTCATTTCCGGGAGTGACAGGAACAATTCACTGTCTGCTGCTGGCATCAAACAGATTGTTCGTCGTCACACTCGAAGGAAGTATCTACTGCTTAGGCCCTGACGAAACAACGGTTCAAACTTATGTCTCGCCCCTGTTGAAACGCGCGCAGGAAGTTGCATCTCAAGCAACCCCTCCCGCCACAACAACATCTGCAATTTCTGACCCGGTGACTGCAGGCGGTTATGTTTTTCTCGCAGGAATTCCGGACGAAAAACTGATCAACGAGTTACTCATGCAAAAAAACGTTCAGATCGTGGCCCTCAATACTGATGTCAATCAGATCGGCACGCTTCGCCGTTTGTATGATGACCGCGGGTGGTCTGCCTCCGAAATTACTTTTCTGAACGGCTCTCTGGCAGAGATTGAGCTACCGGCTTATTTCGCACAACTGATGATCGCTGAGGAGCCACAACCATCCGGTTTCGATTCCTTCGCGCAGCTGGTTTCGAAACTGTATCCGTCTCTCAGACCGTACGGAGGCAGTCTGCTGTTAAAGTGCACGGACCAAATACACGCCAGTCTGGCTGAGGAATTCAAGGGCTTATCCCAGGCACGAATTTCAAGACAGGATGGTTATACGGTCATCGAAAAAGCAGGTGCCCTCCCTGGTTCATCTAATTATACCGGCGGCTGGTCGAGCCCGGATGAACTGGTTAAAGCACCGGTGGGCGTACTGTGGTATGACGACAGCGTCGGCAACTTCAAACGTGCTCCCCAACCGATGTTTGTCGACGGCGTCATGATTTCACACTCCAAGTACTGGGAAGGTTATCCGGCCGGCGTTCGTCCCCCCTATCAACTGCTGGCCCCTCAATTCTCGGATGTCTACACCGGCAGAACACTCGATGAAAAACAGGCCAAGTCATTGGTCACCGAATTACCAACGCTGGATCAAACTCAAAAACAACCCAGTCAATACCGGCCCCCTTATCAAAAAAATGACTGGAGCCCCGCGCCGCCGGTAATTGGAGAACGCACCAATCCCTTAACCGGGCAAACGGAGCCCCGCGCGTTTCCGAAAAGTTATGGCTGCGATGGAGGCGTTGATTACAGTTATCTCTACACCATGCGATCCGGAACCGCTGCCTTTTATGATAAACGCGTGGAGAGCGGCACGATCCATATCAGCGGCCCCCGTTCCGGCTGTACTAACAGTATTGTTCCCGCGAACGGACTGTTAAACGTCCCCTATTATTTCCAGGGTTGCACCTGCAGTTACCCCTTGCCGGTCGGACTTTCTCTGATTTCGATGCCGGAAACACACGAACAATGGATGGTCTGGGGCAAAAGTGATGCGAAAGAAATTCAGCGGGTCGGTTTGAACTTTGGTGCTCCCGGCGATCGCATGACAGACCGAGGCACACTCTGGCTGGATGTCCCCAGTCTCGGAGGTCCTTCGCCGGAACTTGCTCTGGACGTCAAACCAGCTTCGATTCGCCCCTTCTATCAACATTCCCTGTGGATCGAAGGCGGTCGTGGCTGGCCCTGGGTGGGTGCTTCCGGAATAACCGGCGTTGAAAACATCACGCTGAAAAATGTGAAACATGCCGACTACACACTGCGACTCTATTTCCGGGAGCCGGAATTTTCTGCACCGAAAAAACGTGTCTTCAGCGTTGCTCTCAACGGAACGCCCTTGATTCAGGACCTGGATATTTTTCAGGAAACAGACTCGCATCAAAAGATCCTGGTACGCGAGTTCTCTCAAATCCCCGTTGATGGCAGTCTGAACTTAACATTCACAGCCAGCACCGGGGAACCTCTGATTTGTGGAGTGGAACTGGTTGAAAACAGTCTGCCACTGGATTCCGTGGTCAAACTTCCCAGCCACAAACAACAGCTTCTTACAAAACCGTAGTTTGCATACAGGCTAAAAATCGCGGAAGGGGCCGCGGGGTTCTGCCTCTGACATTTCTTTTTTCCAGTTGGCAAAGTGCGCTTTCATTTCCTGCAATTTTTCAGGATTGGTTTTTGAAAGATCGTGCTTTTCACTCACATCCTGGGAAAGATCAAACAGGCCATTTCCTTTCGCAGACTCCACCCACTTCCAGTTTCCCACACGAGCGGCCTTATCAGCCTGTCGTTGCCAATACATTTCTTGACGTGGAGACTCAGCCTGCCCCATCAAAGTCGGCAGCATGTCGTAACCATCGATGACAATGTTTTCGGGCAAAGGAATGTTTGCTGCTTTCAGGAAAGTCGGAACCAGCTCCAGCGAGGTCAGCAGGCCTTCATTTACCGTTCCCCCTGTGATTTTCTTTGGGTAGCGCACGAGACAGGGAACGCGAATTCCCCCTTCGAACATCATTCCCTTTTTACCAGTGAGCGGTGAGTTGTCAGAACCTCCCCCGCCTCCGTTATCGGAAAAGAAAACCACGATTGTATTATCGGCGATTTTGTACTCGTCGAGCAGGTCCAATACTTCGCCGATCGCAGCGTCCATGCAGGTGATGGACGCGACATATTCCAGACGACGTTTGCTGTCCGAAACGCCTTGTGTGATTACGGGGCCCTTGGGAGTCTCGCGAAATTCATAACGCCCCGTCTTTTTCTTTGTAACGAGTTCGTCCTTCAAATGCGGGTACATCTTTTTAAATTTTTCGGGAGCCTGGGCACCGCCGCGAATGCGGGGATCGAGGCTCGATGCGCCATGCGGTGCGTTGAAAGGCAGATAGAGAAAGAACGGCTGTTGATGATTCTCTTTCAAAAAACGGACTGCTTCCCGCTGAAAC
>NZ_CALFPF010000746.1 GCF_937919775.1 uncultured Gimesia sp. | reverse complement strand
ACTGATCAGGTAGATGCTCAAAAAGAAGCGTATTCTGAACATTTGACGGATGGCTAAAGAGCGTTATTTCGATGCGTTGCTTATTTATAAAGCTACACCAGGAGAAATGACGTATTGGTTTTTCTAATTAAACCACAACGCGACCATTCGAAATGATTCGATCTAATTCTCGATGCCCATTTTCGGAGCTGTCGGACGGGCCGAAGTTCGTTAAAGCCATACCTGCCCGATCTACTCCCGGGCCTAATGTGAAGTTTTGTTCGTCGATTCGAAGGTTGCGGTCGTGAAGATTATTTGGTGTGACTTCGATCAATTGAAGTCTTGAAAATTCATGTGCGGCAAGTCGAGACACAGCAGCCACTGCAGTTACTCCGTAAGACGAATTGCCCGCCGTGGTTATAAGTCTAATTGAAACGGAACGATCGACGGACGCAAGAAACATAGGAAAAAAGTCTGGCTTGAGATATCGATCGAAGTAGTCAAGCCGATTTTTTACTGACACAAATGCTTCCTTAATTTTAAGATATGACGTAAACGGGGTGTTTGCCTGAAATACAACCGGTTGCCATTCTATTGGGATATGTTCGATAAGCTCAAAAAAGGTTCCCCTTGATTCACTGATCTGTTGACTAAATCGACCTTGAAGTAAGTCTAAATCATTTTTGAGTGTTTCGTCATTTAGAAGATTGTATATTCGTTGCCAACACCTTTCGGGTACGTGTGATATGTCTTGGAATTCTTGATTAAAGATAAGGTCTGGTGCAAATGTCGTGAATTCCTTTACGTACTTCCTCCACGTTGAGTCTCCCGAACGAACTTTCGCAACTGCAATTCGATACTCAGCAACCGAAGGTGTGTCAGTTGCATTGGCAAGAGCTTCAAGAGGCTGTATCAGAAGCCCGAATTCATAAATGAGCTGGTTCTTTTGATGAGCTTTCTCGTTCGCCATGTACATTTTCCTCAACGGTGCTTGATTCCTAACTATTGATTAGGCTGAATCTAATTCTGTTTAAATCTAACAAGAGTACGGATTGTTATCAATTAAGACCTGTTAGGAAAGAAAGTTCTCGAAACAGACCTGACAAGTCTGACAGTGAAAAAATGCGACAACTTCAACTCTAAATCATACTAATCGATCACTACTTCCTGATCTTCACCTCGCCTGGTTGGTGCCCTTCTGTATGATGGGCGGGTTGTTTTTCTGCCTGCGGCACGTGGCTTTGTTTGGGGCGGTGGCTCAGAGGTTGTGAGATTTTGCTGTCTGTTTCCTGCTCGCTGCGCTCGGGTCGAATTTTATTTGGGGTTACCCATTTTATTGCTGGTGGAGGCTGGTTGCTCGATCACTGTTGGCGAGCCAACAGTGCCACCCGGAAATTTTATTGAGATAGGACATGTGATGCTGATTCGTGTGTGTTTGTTGAGATTTTCTGCTCGTTGCGTTTGGGGCTGCCCCTTGTTTGTTGTTTGCATTATTTCTGTGTGGATTCTGGAAATCGGTGCTGGTTTTGCGGGCGGCCACATGGGGCCGTTCCTATTTTGGGGATCGCTGATTGAAAGGGTTGAGTGGATGCTGTTTTTAATGGGGCTGCCTGTTGTCCTCTTGATGGTGGTTGATTTTCAACAAGGGCGTGGGGCGGTCAAGGGGGAGCGACGTACATTGTGTGGCGAAGGGGTGCGGATTTGTGTTGGGGCTGTGGCGGGGCTGGTTGGCAGGGGGGTGGGTGTGAGGCGGTGTGTGTCGACGCGCATTACTTTGAGAGGCTGTTTTTTGACAAATGTGGCTGAAACGAGGGGCTTTTATGGTGCTGAAGTTCTCAGTGGTTCTGGTTCTTCAGCTGAACCTGTGGTGTTCTCGCGCGCGACACACAACGGGGTGAATCTTGGCGAACGTCGGGTGGGCGTCAAGGGGATTTTATTCAGTCGACGATTCATCGATGCAGGTGAACTTCAAGCAGGAAGATCGGTATGACAGGTTTCACTATTCCGTTCTCAAGCCAGAATGTCTTTCAGCAGATGATCTTCATCCGCGGGGCCGATGAGTCGCTGGTCCAAGCCCTGGTAGGGGACTTTCAGTTTTCTCGCATGGAGGCCGGTGAGGTGCAGGATGGTGGATTGCAGATCGCGGACGCTGGTTTTCTTTTCTGCGATGAAGTAACCGAGTTCGTCGGTTTCGCCGTAGGACATGCCCCCTTTGACTCCGCCGCCGGCCATCCAGATGGTGTAGCAGTGCGGGTGATGATCGCGGCCGAGGAATTTGGAGCCGTTGCGTTCTTCGTTCATCGAGGTGCGTCCGAATTCGCCGCTCCAGACGATCAGCGTTTCATCGAGCAGGCCGCGCTGTTTGAGGTCGGTGATCAAGGCGTACATCGGCCGGTCGATGTCTTTTGTTTTAGTGGGAACGCCGGTGATGAGGTCGTTGCCCGCGCCGGTGCCGTGCATGTCCCAGCCGTAATCGAACAGTTGTATAAAACGCACGCCCCGTTCGACCATGCGTCGGGCGAGCAGGCAGTTGTTCGCAAACGAAGGCGAACCGCCCGTCGTGCCATAGAGGTCGTGCGTTTCTTTGGTTTCGCTGGCGAGATCAACGGCTTCAGGGACCGACATCTGCATGCGGAAGGCGAGTTCGTATTGATTGATGCGGGTCAGCGTTTCCGGATTGCCGAACTGTTTGAGTTCGAATTCATTCAGCGATTTGAGCGCATCCAGACTGCGGCGGCGGACGTCGCGGTTGATGCCTTGGGGGTTCGTGACGTAGAGAATCGGGTCACCCGTAGTACGGCATTGTACGCCCTGATACACGGACGGCAGGAAGCCGCTGCCCCAGAGACTTTTTCCGCCACTGGGATCGCTGCCGCCGCTGAGCAGGACCATGAAACCGGGCAGGTTTTTGTTTTCGGAACCGAGACCGTAGGTGATCCAGGAACCCATCGACGCACCCCCGAAACGGGGAGAGCCGGTATAGAGGAAGAGTTGGGCGGGCGCGTGGTTGAATTGGTCGGTGTGCATCGACTTGATGACGGTGACGTCGTCGGCGACGTTCTGGAAGTTCGGCAGGAGTTCGCTCATCCACGTTCCCGATTCGCCGCACTGCTGGAATTTGTAAGGCGTGCCCAGCATTTTGGGATGCCCTTTGATGAAGGGGAAGCCGCGTCCTTTCAGAAAGGAATCGGGGCAGGGCTGCATGTTGCGTTTGATCAGTTCGGGTTTATAGTCGAACAGTTCCTGTTGCGGAGGGGAACCGGCCATGTGTAGAAAGATGACGCTTTTCGCTTTGGCGGGCATGCGGAATTTGGGTGCATGCGAATCGGCGTTCTCGGGCGTGTTGGCGGAGACACTCTGGTTGTCTGCCAGCAGCGCGCCCAGCGCCATCGCACCGATGCCGGTGGAACCCTGCGCGAGGAAGTGGCGCCTCGTGACGGCCTGCAGTTGTTGTTGGTTAAGATTCATGACTTTATCCTTTGGTGAGAACACCATCCATATTCAGGAGGACGTTGGCAATGACGGTCCAGGCTGCCAGTTCCGCTTTGTCGTATTGATCGGGGAGAGGATTCGACGCATTCTCTACGAGTTTCGCTGCTTCCTCGGGATGCGCTTTGTAGTAGGCCAGTTCGGATTCATATAGTTTCAGTAACGGTTCGATCTGTTCCGGCTGAGCGGGGCGAATCAAACAGAGTTTCAAGCCGTATTCGATGCGTTCGCTTGGTGTGGAGCCGCCTTCTTTGAAGATTCGCAAGCCGAGTGCCTGAGAGATTTCGATGAAAACGGGGTCGTTTAACGTGATCATCGCCTGTAATGGCGTGTTGGTGCTGATGCGGCGGATCGTACAGATTTCCCGGCTCGGGGCATCGAAGGTGGCCATCGAAGGGTAAGGGACGGTGCGCCGCCAGAAGGTGTAAAGGCCTCTGCGGAAACGGTCGTCGCCTTTGCTGGTGGCCCAGGTGCGCTGTCCGTTAAATGCGGCGCGCCAGATGCCTTCGGGTTGAACGGGATAGACGGAAGGGCCGCCGACTTTTTGATTGAGCAGACCGCTTAAGGCGAGTGCCTGATCGCGAATCATTTCGGCTTCGAGACGGTAACGCGGTCCGCGCGAGAGGAGTTGATTACGCGGGTCTTTCGCAAGGTGCTCGGGGGTGGTTGTGGAATCCTGTTGATAGGTCTTCGACATGACAATTGTTTTGAGCAGCGCTTTCCGGTTCCAGCCGTTGCGGATAAATTCGGTGGCCAGCCAGTCGAGCAGATCGGGATGGCTGGGAAGTTCGCCTTGCGTGCCAAAATCTTCTTCGGTCACCACCAGACCGGCACCGAATAACTGAGACCAGTAACGATTGACGGCGACGCGGGCGGTCAGCGGGTTTTCCGGCGACGTGAGCCACTTGGCGACGGCGATGCGGTTGCTGGGAACTTTTTCGGGTGGGGGATTGAAAGCACTCAGCAGCGCGGGTTCGACGACATCGCCGGGAGAAAGAAAGCTGCCTCGGACCATGATGTAGGTTTTGCGTTGTTTGTCGGTCGGCAGTTCTTCCATGATCGGGAGCTGCGGAAAAGCAGGTTTGGATTTCTGGAGCTGCGCGATCTGATCGCGCGTCGGTTTCAGCAGCGGAGCGATACCGCGGTAATACGTCGACAACTTTTGCTGTTGTTCGGGCGTGCGGTCTTCCGGTTTGAGATCGACGATGGCGAGAATGTCGTCGGCGACTTTGAGTCGCGGTTCAAGTTTTGATTCGGTCGTGTAAGAAAGGCGGAAATGTCCTAACGCGTACTGCGGGTCTTTATAGTCGTGAGCCAGCTTGATGATCAGACGCTGTTTGCCTGTTGACGCAGCAGGCGTATTTTCGGCGATGAAGTACGCGCTGTTTGTTTTTCCGAACTGAGCAGCAATGCCCCAGCCTTTCTGGTCTTTGCTGGCGGGATCGAGGGCGTCGGTCACCGGGAAGCCGGTTTGCGAGAAAGAAGCAAACGCACGTTTGAGCGGAATTGTTTTACGGCTGGATACCGCGAGGGTGGCACTCGGTTTGGGGGGCGCGGCTACGATGGTTTGCCAGATGACATTACGTTTTCCGTCGAGCAGGCTGACTTTGAAGTTGGCAAGTCGCTCACCAGAGCCGTCCGAACGGTTCCAGATGGCGATCCGCTCGACGGGGGTTTCCGCTTTCAGATCGAGTTCCCACCAGGGTTTGACGGTGGTGTCGGTGTGGGTGGTTGATTTCGCATTGAAAAAGTGGCCGTCGGTATTACCATCGATGGCCAGATTCGCCGTGCCATCGTGCGTGGTGCTCGACTGCGAAGCGACGCCTTGACCGGTGATATTTTTGTCCGCCTGAAAGACTTCGACTTCCGCCAGAGAGAGAATCTGTTTCTGGTCTCCCTGATGTTCAATTCTCAGGAACTGACCTTTGACGGGGGTGTCTTCCGTCTGGGCGGGCAGGCTTTCGACGTTGATGTTTGACAGAACAAAATTGCCATCCTTGGCGCGGCCCGGTCCGTTTGAAGGCAGAGTTTTATCGGGTATCACTTCCAGTCGCAGCGCTTTGAACGCCGGGACATCAAGTTCTGTTTCAATGACGTAGCTCTCTTTCGACGCAGGCCCTGTCGCCAGGATGGAGCCATCTTCCTGAATTTGAAACTTCGTTGTCGGGACAGAAGATTTGACTGAGAGCGGCGTGAGAACATTCCAGTTCGGTTTCGCGTGCAGTGTCGTTTCCCACTGCTGCTGT
>NZ_CALFPF010000745.1 GCF_937919775.1 uncultured Gimesia sp. | reverse complement strand
CATAGCCTGAAATCCTTGAAGGTCAGAGAGCTGTCAGTTTGATGGTGGTCCCTAGAGAATCATAGCAGGCACCTGGCGTTAGACATCTGGTATTTTGAGGAATTATTACAGTTGATGAATCACTTCCCGCTGAATGTGCGCGGTTGATCGTTCAGGCTTTGAATATACTTCCAGATGGCCTGAAACTGCCGGTTTGCATCTCCGTCAAAAATAGTGGCAATCTTGGTTGTTTTACCATCTGCTGAAAGTTTTGGCATTTTCGTCGAGATGTCAAATCGTGGAGGATCCAGAACAAAACGACGGTAATAATCTTCGGTCAGACGTTCTTTGATGTGGACAAAATTGATCCCCAGCGCGATTTTGGTTTTGTCGTCACCTGTGGGGAGATCATCTCCCACGCCGTGGCATTGGCGGCAATCGAGCGCGTTCTTCGTGGTAAGTTGATTTCCGAGAGTGATCTGCTGGTGTGGGGCAGAGATTTTCTTTTCGGTCGTTTCCATTTCGGATAAGTGCGCGATTCCATGTTCGGCTGCCATTCCCGACGCGAGGTATCGGGCATGCGCCGGAAAGTGGGGCATGCTTGATTTCAGCCAGGGACGTGGCCTCCAGGAGAGGTTACCTGCGATAAACGATGTTGCCCAGGCTGGTTTCAGTTTTTCGCCAGCCCATGTCAGGCTGGGGAGCGGCTCTGGTGGTAATCCAGATTCCCCTTCTTCCACCACGATCAAGCCACGTGGGCTTTGTGCCGCGTCCCGGTTATGGCAGGCTGCACAGTTTAGTTGACGCACCCATCTCTCAGAGACCTCAGGTAAGCTGTGCCGGGCCAGCGACTCAGTCCTGCTTTTAAGGATCGACTGAATCGCCTCTCGTTGTTTCTGAGAAAACTGAAATTGAGGAGCAGTCGAATGATCCTGTTCCCGCTCTGACAGGCAACCCTTTGAAAGAGATTGTTCTGACAAGGGAATGCGTGTCGTATGAGCCTCAGCTTGAATTTGCCCTTTTAACTCACCATGACAGCGAACACAGCCCAGCGTTTCATAATAAAGTTGATGACCACGACTGGCTGACCCAGCAGGCAGGAGCAAAGAGTTCGGAATTTTGCCTTTGGAATGTTCGATCAAATAAGCAGATAATCCCTCTGCTTCCTGGCGTGCTAATTTGAAGTCCGGCATGCGGCTCCAGGGATTAAATTGATGCGGAGTCTGTAAAAAACGAACCAGTTGGGAGGGGCTGAACTTTTTCTTGATCAATGCCAGCGAGTGCCTCTGATATTCATCAATCTGAGGGTCGGGTAAAAAATGATGGCAGTTAATGCACCCCAGTGTTTCATAGGATTCTGAACCGGCTTCGATCAGCAGGCCTGAATCAGAAGCAAGAGCTCCTTCAGGTTTCAGAGCATCATGGAAGATTGGTTTTTCGGCCTGTGAAACAAACCAGGCAGTTAAATCGGCTGCTCGTTGTTTTGCCAGTTTGGAATCGGGATCGCCGAGCATCAAAGGCATGGTTGAATTTTCGCGTAAACTGTGTGGGTTTAATAACCAGTGAAACAACCATCGTTTGCCGACCCGGTTGCCGACATTCGTCAAATCCGGCGCTGATCGATTCAAGTCCGGCATCGAGGAGGAAGAGAGTTGATGTTTGTTTTGATGTGAATTCAATGTGAGTCGGCTTTCAATATCATTCGACAGAGAATGACAGGCCAGGCAGCGATAGTTTGCGATTAGTTCTCGCCCCAGACGCAGTTTTTGCATGCCGATCAACTGCGGATCATTTCCGGCATGACTCAAGACACTCGGGAGAACCGGTTCGGTAGAAAAATTTTCTCCGCTCCAAAGCAAGCGGAGTCTGGCACTCCCCTCTGCTGAGCTTTGATACTGCAACGAAATCTGGTTGTACCCTTTCATTAAAGTTACCGCGGCCGGGGCTGATTTTGTAAAGTCATCGCTTGTTTCGTTCAGGATGAGTTTCTGGTTCACTTGCAGTTTGACGGTTCCAAAACCTTCCAGGTTCATTTGATAGCGCCCTTGCAGCGGAACTCGAATGAAACCGTCTGCTGTTGCTGAAAACGTTCCCGGTGACAAAAAAGGCGTGGCTGCTTCTTTGGCAGAGACAGAGAGGGCGATCATTCTGGCGGTTCGGGCATCGGTGACCGGTTTACTTTGAGGAGCCTTTTGGCTGAATTTCCAGAGAATGCCGGGCTTCAAGTGCTGCTGAAGCTCAGCGCTAAGCAGGTCATTGCTTTGATGACGGGTTAAGATCTGGGAGTCCATTTTCTGTTCTGAGACAGAATTGATTGTATGGTAATAGGTTTGTTTGATTTCTCTGCCTGCATCAGAAGTCAGATGATAGGTGATGCCCATCTGCATGACCGGTTTCACGTCGGACAGTTCCAGGAACACGGTGCGCTGATCCTGCAGCAGCGTCGCTGATATCACTTCGACTTCATCTCGCCCTTCTGTTTGCGGCGCGGAAACTCGAAATTCCGGTGAGCCGTAGTTCGCGGACCACAGATAATTCCATTGCTCAATGGCATAGTGGTTGGGGTTTTCTGCCGTTTTGCGATCTAACGGATTTGTGAAGGTGAGCGATATTCCATTCCGCATGGTTTTGACGGCGATCGGAAAATCAACGGGTTTGCCAGTATAGCGGACTCTCTGCAGGCATCCATCCTGTACTGCGTTGGTAACCCAGCCTTTCAGCCCGCTGACATAGAGCTGACCATCGTCAGGACTGAATCGACCGCGCATAATTCCCGATTCAAATTCAAGCGGGAGTTTCAAGGTGCCCCCCTGTGGTTGACCATGGATGACTTCCCTTAAGGTGAGCAGTAATTTGCTCTGTCCATAGGAAAGGTGCAGGAGCTGGTCTTTCAGTGGCCCCCATTCATTGCTGGTAACCCAGACCTGTCCGCCGCTGGAGTTGTCCTGCAGTCGGGGAATCCAGCACAGCGGGGGATCATATCCCAGCGGGCGGTTTTCTGTCACTTGTGGCCCACCATAACCGTAGTATCCGCCTGGCTTGATTTCGGTAATATTCGAGGCGGGAGTCCAGTTCCCCTCCTGGGGGGACGCTGTAATAATATTTCCCGGCCCCATTCCCATGCCATTCGGGTTGCGAAATCCGGAGGCGATGACATTCAGTTGGCGGCCATCGCCGGTGATTTGCATGACCCCCTGCTGGGCGTGCATGAAATAAAAATTGCCGAACGAGTCCGTCTCAAGGCAAGTCACGTAATCGTGCCCGCCGGTCGAGGTGGGAATCATGTTGTTGAAGCATTCATAGAAATCCGCTTCGCCATCCAGATTCTGGTCATGCAGGATGGTGACCTGATCACGTCCCAGGACATAAACTTTATTATTGACGACTTTAAGCCCCAGGGGTTGAAACAGTCCGGTGGCAAATCGTTTCCACTTCAGTTCATTCAAGCCGTCATTGATACCAGTTACCAGCCACACGTCTCCATGCACAGTTGAGACAGCCAGGTCCCCGTTTTCCAGAAAATCGTGTCCACTGATAAAAAACAGCGCCTTGTAAGGGTTTTGATGAGGAATGGTAATTGTATCGACGGTGTAGGCGTTCTGTTCCTCTCCGAGGATTCCCCTGGTGACGAGTGTTTCGTTCCAACGGGGAGGGCCGGGGATCAGTAAAGGTTGTAATGAAGGTGATGTGAGGAGGCTTTCTGGAATGGCAGGTTCTGAATTCTGTTTCGGATTGGTTTGGTAATAAACCTTAAAGCGTATCGTCTTTTTTCTCGGCGGAATGATAAACGCGGCCGTTTGCAAATGACTAGTTTTACTGAGCACAGTCTGAACCTGATTCCAGCCGGTAGAGCCGATGAACAGCGGATTGCTTGTGTCTGTCGAAACAAATACTTTTGAATTTGTTTCTGAAGGTCGTGCCTGTTTGGCATCGGCTACATTGAGTTGCAGGCTCTGGTCACCAGGACCGATTTCAAATGTACGCGTGAAGCAGGAGCTGCCATCAGATTCCACGAACCAGGGGGTTTCAAAAACGATTGTACTTCCGACTTTGTATTCCAGTGTGACGCGATTTTGCTGGACGTGAGCACCGATAAATTGACAATTTAGTTCATTGTTCCATCCCGGACCTTCCGCCGTTGAAAAATGGATTTTCCCGACTGGGGCAGGAGCTTTGATCAGGCCGAACCTTTCAGGTGACGGTTTGAGAAAACCTCCCGTCCAGATTCCTCGTACTTTACAATGTTCTGTGTCATAACAAATCGTGCCTGCTTCATGCTCGCCTACGCGAATCGAGAGCCCTTTTTTGACGGGGCCGGCAGGCAGGGGGACGATACAGGCCAGCCATTTTCCGATATCGGTTTGCTGCCAGCGACCATCGTCGGTGGCCTGGACGGGTTGCGAAAAACCGACTGAATCCTTTCCCCAGTGGTCTTTCTGATCGGGGCTCTTTTTGTCTGTGGATGATTGCTGAGAGAGTGGGGTTATGAATTCGATGACGGCGGGAGCGTCTGAAACAGTGTCTTGGATTTGTCGATCGTTTTTCAGTTCATCAAACGGAAATAAATTCAGCGTCTGGTCATCAACCTTAGAGGGAGCATCAGGCAAGACTTCAAAATTACGCAGGCCTTTTGAAAGGCGGAGATCATCAATCAGGCCGTCACATCGGATTGTATTCTCAACCAGGCCTCCCATCCGGATTTTTCCCGGTGAGGCAGAGTTGTTTTTTTCGGGAAGTGCCGAATCGATGGCTGGTTTTCCGTCGACGAACAGCCGCAGCCGATTGTTTTCCAGAATCATGCCTACGTAATGCCATTTCTGATCACAAATATCGATTTTGGTTTTATATTCTCCTCCCTGGCCGGGAAGGTAGGCACTGAAATAACCACTGCGTGCATAGGAATACATTTCCCAATGCGCGGGCGAACTCTTTTCGTCGCTGGCGAGAAACACGTTGAAGCCGTTTTTTTGATTCAGCTTGACCCAGCAGTCAACGCTGAGTGGTCGTTGCGTGTGTGCGGATAGCGATGGAATTAATACGGTTCCCGTATTGGCATTCAATGCCTTACCGAATTTTCCCGGAAGCAGAATGGCTCCTTGTTTTGTATTCCCGGGAGCTTCTTCAGGCCGTTCTGATTCCTGAATGGGGCGATTGGCGGCCCAGGCTGTAGCGCGGCGTAAAATTTCGCAGGCTTCAAAAGAATCATATGTTTTTTCGCTGTGTCCCAGTAAGGTCTGAAAAATCCGTCCTTTTCCATAGTGATAGGTCCAGGCCAGAGGTTCTTGTTTTTGCGTGACTTTTGAGTTTGCTGAGATCAAAGGTTCAACGGGTTCCGTCCCATCCTGTCGAAAGTAGAGTTCGTCAGTGACCGGGAAATTCTTTAAGTTGTGAGTCAAAGGATGCGCGTCATCCGTAATCTGAACTTCAAAGTTTCCAAATGCATCGTGTCCACTTTTCGCATCCCCGGTTCCGTGGTGGTTCCAGACGCGACGCACAATCTTGCGATATTCCGGCCAGTCTGATTTCTCCGCTTTGGGGAGTGAGAAATGGAAGGCACCGTTCGCAAAGTGAATCAGAACCAGCCCGCCTCCGTTCTGGAGATAATTCATGAAAGCCGTGCGGGAGGCGTTGCTCAATGGGGTGGCATCGTGCCAGTTCGTGTAGTTCTGCACAATTACCTGATAGTCATTCAGCGATTTTTTTGAAAGGTCTTCAATATCGTTTGAAATATCGACTTTGATGCGGCGGTCCTGTTCGAGCAGTTTTTTAATCGCAGGGGTGGTCTTCTTCCAGTTATGCCAGGCGTGTGCTTCGTTTCCTGCAAACATGAGTACTCGAATGGGGCGTTCATCGAAAATGGCAGGTTCCGTACTCTCGATCCCTGAGAGTGCGGATGTGATTTCCGCATGGGTGTAATAGCGTGCTTGCACCCCCTGCTCCGGAACATCCAGCCCGGCGGTCCAGGCGATGGCATTTAGAATGAATTTTCGGAAGGAATCGTTTTGCCAGTTCTCGTAATAATGACCACAGGTCGTGCCGAAGCCGCGACCACCGTTACTGCGTTCCTTGACCCAGGCAACGACGTTGCCGTTTTCGTTTCTTCCATCGAGCTGCGGCACTTCAAAGAGCGGGGTCAGTTTCGGGTCGTCGGGTTGGAAGCGGAGATTGAAATAAAATTCTTCGCGTAGTTCGAAAGGGTTGATACCGCGACAGGTGGCGTGTTCCGGGTGGGGCAGTTGAATCGGCGCTTTTGCGGTTTTAATGGCTGAATACCAGCGCCTGAGCCCGTTTTCTTCCCAGTCGAAGTAACCACCCGACCAATCCATGATTTGCTGTGAGTATTTATCCGGCGCGAATGTGGAAAAGTGAAACGTCAAAAAACCGCAGCCCCGGTCAATTTGCCGTTGAATGAGTTTCAAATGTTCCTCATTTATAAAGTGGGGCGCTTCCTCGAATTTGTCTCCGTCCCGGCCATCTGAAATCACCATGATCGCATCGGCATCGTTCAGCGTTTCGGGATTTTCCGGCCAGCCCTCCAGATGGTATTCCACCAGGACTTTGTCTTTTATGTTGGAGTTGTCCAGCATGACTTTGAGCAGTTTCACCGACCAGGGATAGTCATGAATTCCATTGCCCACCGGCCCATGACTCTTGGGGCCGGCAATCAAAACGATCTTGCATTGTTTTGGGGATTTCTGCTTTTGTGTCGCAGAGTCACTGGCGTAAAGCGGGAGAAGATACAGGCAGAAAAATAAAATGAAGCATACGAAATATTTCACAACCATATTTCCTCTGGAGTGCGGGGATTGCTGCGGGCGAGTCAGATTCGTATTTGATAAATGATGAAAATATCTGACAGCCTGTTTCGGGTTTCGATTTTACTGTTGAGTTGGTAAAAAAACTGCTAAGCACACGTTTTTTTATGA
>NZ_CALFPF010000744.1 GCF_937919775.1 uncultured Gimesia sp. | reverse complement strand
CCAATGCGTGTTCCCAGGAAAATACGCACCGTGTTATTCATATTGTCCAGAGGCATGCCGGAATCTCGCTGGAGATAACCGGTAGCAGGATTTTCCCAGATCAATCCTTCTGCAGTGATCATTTCCTGAACCATTTTGTCCCAGGGTTTGTTTTCTGCCAGAGACTGTTTAATCCACTGCCGATACGGACTGCCGTCGACGTTGTTGTTGAGACGATCGGTGTAACGAAACACGTCGGCCCAGTAATTGAAGTTGTGGCTGGCGTAACCATCACTGTCGAGCAGACGGTCAATTAATCGTTTGCGTTTATCCGGGTGGCGGGAAGCCAGAAAGTAACGTGTTTCCCGATAGGTGGGAATCGTTCCTGTAATATCCAGATAAGCGCGACGCAGGAATTGCTCGTCGGTCGTCATCGGATTAGGAGTGACTTTATATTTTGAGTAATTTGCTTCTACAAGTTTGTCAATATGTTCCGCTGAGCTTAAGGCGCTGGCCAGCTTGGCAGGATTGACGGGTTTCGACTCCACCATAAACCGGGGAGGCAGCGGTTCTTCTTTTTTCGGTTCCGGTTTTTTAACGGCTGCCTGTCTTCTGGGAGCTGCTTCCGAATCTGGGAGCCCCGAGATGATCAATATTGCGGATGCAACAACAACGCCAAACAAAGTGCCTGCTTTCCAGCGTTGCGAGATCTGACTCGCACCACTGATTCGTTTTCCTGACATGCATAACTCCCAGAGTCGTTCCTAGATTGATCAGAGATGGCCGAACATCGGAATATAATAAAGATTATGTTCTGGTTCGGTCTAATTATTCTATACAAAACAGATCAGGAAAGACTAATGCAAACAAGATTAATTTTTTCTTAAGGAACCAGAATTCCTGCGTAGACAGGAGTACAAAAAGCAACTGGTTGCCCGGTAAAGTTGCTTGGGCAATCCGGAAAAATGCAGTTTGCAACTCGGAATGGCAGCTTCGTTTGCCGCAAATGATCCATGCCCTTCGACCCTGCCTGTCTGGCTGCAATATGAAAATTCGGAAAAATCGAATTCCCTTGACAAACCCGAGACATTGAAAAGTTTCATCTCCCCCTGTTTTTCAGGTGCATTCTTTCGACTTGACTTCGCTGCGCCCCTCGCGATAGTCCCTAAATATGCGTCGCGCGCGAGACAACTGATTTCGACTCGTGACTGCTTCTGCACCTGAGGAAACTCTCACTATAAAACCCCCTCTGTTTTCGTGATTTGCAAATACTCCCGCCTCTTCACTTCTCGATGAGCACCACACTTTTGCCCCCAAATGGTTCGCTCCGCATCAAAAAGATTGCTCATATTCACTTTTTTCGGTCGCAACTGCGACAGAACCGCGCATAAATTTTGGTTGACCATTTCGCGCCCTTCACGAAGATAAATCGCAACGCGGGCGTTCCACCGGGTGAAGAATTTCACCACAACAAACAGCAGCAATGTCAACCACTCTGAATCCATTGTCCCTGCCAGCCTCCCGCCTGTTCTGAATGGAATCTGTTTCCTGTGAAACCGGATACGCAGTCTCTGACCGAAACATTCTACTCGATCGCAGACTTCACATCATAAGTGAAAATCCGCCACGATCATTCAGGACAACGGCACTCAAGGCACCGGGAATCGATGCCTGTAGACACTCTGTACTTGATTCAGCCGCGTTGTCTGGTACAGTGAGAAGACTCGATTTTATTGAGGGAGCGTGCTCAGATCACCTTACAGAATTGACATCCGGGAACAGAGCAAGTGAAAAAATTCAACCAGTGCTTTTCGATTCAGGTCCTTGTCTGGTCCTGCCTGATTCTATGCGCTTCGGTCGACCTGCTGCAGGCTGCTGATTCTCCGCAACGACCAAATCTGGTCGTCGTCCTCGTAGATGACCTGCGCTGGGACGAGCTGGGCTGTATGGGGCATCCCTTCGTCCGCACGCCTCACATCGATCGCATCGCTCATGAAGGAGCCCGCTTTCGCAATGCCTTCTGTTCGACCCCCCTGTGTTCTCCCGTGCGAGCCTGTCTGCTGACCGGCCTGTATACCCACCATCATGGCATTCTCGATAATACCAACCGGAGCGAGCACAGTCACACTCTGAACACGTTTCCGCAATCGCTGCAGCGCGCCGGTTATGAAACCGCCTATGTCGGCAAGTGGCATATGGGGAACGATGATACGGCCCGTCCCGGTTTTGATTACTGGGTCAGCATGAAAGGGCAGGGGACGTCGTTTGATCCCGTCTTAAACGAGAATGGCAAGCGGATCAAACATACCGGCCACACCACCGATGTCCTGAATCAAAAAGTGAATGAATTCGTCGCGCAGAAAAGAGACAAGCCGTTCTGTATCTATATTGCCCACAAAGCCCTGCACCCGGAACTGACGCAGCGCGATGATGGCAGTATCACCGACCCCTCAGCGGCGAAGTTTCTGCCCGCGAAACGACACGAGAACTTATACACAAAAGACGCCATCCCGCGGCGGTTGAATGTGCTTGATAACCTGGAAGGAAAACGGGCATTGCAACGCAGCATTTCAGGGCTGCCGCCGTTGAGCCGGGAAACGGGAACCAGCGATGAGGTGATCCGCGATCGCCTGCGGATGCTGGCCGGGATTGACGACGGCGTAGGAATGCTCTGCGAACTGCTGGAAAAACAGAACCAGCTTGATCAGACGGTCTTCGTTTTTACCAGCGATCATGGCTACTGGTACGGCGAACACGGACTGAGCGTCGAACGACGGCTCCCTTACGAAGAAGGCATCCGGGTTCCCCTGCTGGTTCGCTATCCTCCTCTGATCAAAGCGGGCACGCTGATTGACCAGTTCGCCGTCAGCGTCGATCTGGCCCCGACCATGCTGGAATTCGCTCAGGTGGAAACAGACCGGAAATTTGACGGGCGCAGTCTGGTTCCCTTACTCAAAGGGGAACAGCCCGATGATTGGCGCGAATCGTTCCTGATTGAATATAACAGCGATACGGTTTTTCCGCGTCTGTTAAACATGGGCTATCAAGCGGTTCGCACGCCACGCTGGAAGTACATCCAGTTTAATAAGCTGAAAGGTATGGACGAACTTTATGATGTCCAGAATGATCCCTATGAAATGAAAAACCTGATCGACCAGCCCGCATCACAAGACACCATCAAAACGCTCCAGGCCGAGCTGCAGCGACTGATGCAGTAACCCCGTTACCAATTGTTGACAGCAGGTCATACAACATCGATCCGATTCTCATTTTTTCGCTCACTTTACACATAGAATCCTTCATAAGCCCTATAGCGGTCCTCTATAATAACGCTCATTAGATATTAGAGAGACGCTCCAACACGCCATCAGCATCCCCCACGAGACCTCAACAGGATCCTTCCATGCCACCGTTTTCTGCCTTGATACGCGTTCGACCGACTTTTATTCTTCTGAGTAGCCTGCCTGTTTTGCTGGCCTGTCTGACGGTCACGGTCTGGTCCGCCGACAAGGACGATGCAAAACCCAAGGTCGATTATTCCGCCGAGATGCCCCGCATCCTGCCGCGAACACCAGAGGAAGCATTGAAGTCGTTCAAACTGCATGACGATTTTCAGATTGAACTCGTCGCGGCTGAACCCCTGGTCCGTGATCCGGTCGCCATGTGTTTTGATGAACGCGGGCGTGCGTACGTCGTCGAGATGCCCGAATACAACGATGCTAATAAAGAAGGTTACAGTTCCGTCAAACTGCTGGAAGATACGGACGGCGATGGCAAGTTTGACAAGAGTTATCCCTTCCTGACCGACATGACGCTGCCCACTGCCGTCTGCAGTTACAAAGGGGGCGTATTTGTCGGAGCACCCCCTTATGTTTATTACTGCAAAGACACCGACGGCGACGGGAAAGCCGATCTCCGAGAAATCGTGATGACCGGCTTCGGACGCGATAAAGGGGACGAAGGCATGATCAATTCCTTCCGCTGGGGCCTCGATAACAAAATCCATTTTTCCACAGGCACCGACGGGGGAGAGATCACGGTTGCCGCGGATAAAGAAAAACGAACCTACAACACCCGGGGGCGAGGCGTGATTCTCGATCCGGAGACCCGCACGATTGAACTCACCACGGGCGGCGGTCAGCACGGCATGAGCCTGGGAATCTGGAACCGCAACTTCGTCTGCTCGAACGGCATTCCGATGCAGATGCTGATGTACGATGACCGCTATATCGCCCGCAATCCGTATCTGGCACCCCCCGCAGCCCCGGTTTCGATTGCGCCCGGCGGCAAATTCACAAAGTTATTACGCATCAGCCAGATTGAACCGTGGCGAATCCTGCGGACCCGCATTCGTGCCCAAAGCGAGAAAGGGGATTACGAAAAAGGAAATCCTTCGGGTTACTTTACCGCAGCCACCGGTGTCACCATTTATCGCGGCGATGCCTGGCCGGAAAAATATCAGGGCAATGTTTTCGTCGGCGAACCGGCCAATAATCTGGTCTATCGCGCTGCACCTGAGCCCGATGGTTTATCGCTGGTCGCACCGCGCGCCGATCAGGACGCCGAGTTTCTGGCGTCTACCGATGTCTGGTTTCGGCCCGTTCAGTTTGAAAACGGTCCCGACGGCGCCCTGTATGTGCTGGACATGTACCGCGAACTGATCGAAGGGGCGCCCTTCATTCCGGAAGAAGTGATCAAACACCTCGACCCGGTCGGCGGTCAGGATAAAGGACGCATCTATCGCATCGTTCCGAAAGGTTTTGAACAGCCGTCGCTACCCGATTACGGGAAACTTTCGTCGCAGGAACTGGTCGCGTTACTGGAAAGCGATAATGGCTGGACCCGCGATACCGCGCAGCGCCTGTTGTTTGAGCGTCAGGATACGTCGGTCTGCGACAGTTTGAAGCAACTGGTGACTGCCTCCCGCAAGCCGATTACCCGGGCCACCGCGCTCTGGTCTTTGCAGGGGTTGAAATCGCTGGACGAACCGACTCTGCTGCAAGGTCTGCAGGATCAGAATTTCCAGGTCCGAAAGCAGTCGTTGCAGATCGCAGAACAGTTTGCCGATTCCTCGCTGATCCAAAAGCAGATGCTTCTGCTGGCGGAAGATGATTCTCTGGAAGTGCAGTATCAGGCCGCCTTTTCACTGGGCGCTTTTGATTCTGCCGCACGCAACCAGGAACTCGCGGAAATTCTGACGCGTCACGTGTCGAATCCCTGGATGCGGATGGCCGTTCAGAGTTCGCTTTATCAGGGAGCCGGCGAAGTCTTTGCCCTGCTGGCGAAAAATCCCGAGTTGTTAAAAGAGAAACCGGCTCAGGAGTTTCTGATCGCTTTGGCGGTGCAGATCGGAGCCCAGAATCAAGCAGAAAACGTAAAGTTGTTTCTCGCATCACTGGAAGCCATGCCTGCGTCAGATCAGAAGTTAGTCGAAGTTTTATTCAGAAATCTGCTCTCACGGGCTTCCGGCTCGACGAAAAACGTCATCGCCCAATCGACCAGCGCGCGTACTGCGCACCTGCTCAAAGAGATGATGCAGACCGCCATCCAGCAGGCGACAAATTCCAAATTGCCCGTCAAAACACGCATCGACGCGATTCCCACTTTGAGTATTGGAAAATTTGATGAGACTCATGAAGTGTTTGAAGAGTTACTCACCGTGCAGCAGCCACTGCCGGTACGTCAGCGTGCCATCACAACCTTAGGCTTGATTAACGATGATCGGGTGGCAGACTTGCTGATAGAAACCTGGCCGGGCTTCAGTCCCCAGTTGCGGATGAGCGCCGTCGAAACGCTGTTTTCACGGAAAGCCTGGCTGCTGACGATGCTGGATTCGATCAAACAGGGAGAGATCAACCCCGGGGACATCAGCCCGGAACGGGTGCAGCTGTTGAAAACGAATCAGGACGTCGAAATCAAAAAACTGGCTGAGTCTCTGTTTCATGATCAACGTCTGACCGGTCGTTCCGATATCGTCAAAGAATATCAGGCAGCCCTCAAACTCAAGGGGGATTCGGAGAACGGAAAGCTGGTGTTCAAGAAAGCGTGTGCCGCCTGTCACCAGCTGGAAAATGTCGGCGTGCAACTCGGGGCCGACTTGAAAGCAATCAAAGACCGGGGAACCGAAGCCGTCCTGCTCAACATTCTCGATCCGAATCGCGAAGTCAAACCGCAGTATGTGACGTATCTGCTCGTCACAACTCAGGGGAGAACTATCACCGGCTTGATCAAAGAAGAGAATGCCAACAGCATCACCATCGCCCGTGCCGACGGAACCAGCGATACGGTGCTGCGAATTGACATCGACGAACTGATCAGTTCGCGGCTCTCTTTCATGCCCGAAGGCCTGGAAAAACAGATCAGCAAACAGGAAATGGCCGACTTGCTCGCCTATCTGAATGCAGCTAAATAGAAGGAAATTCAGCCAGACGGGAAACTTACATGACAGAACCATTTGATCCATGAATCATAGATTTAGAGGGAACCACGGTTTCGTTGAATGCGGTCTCGTCTATAATCAATGCTGATTCTGATTTCCCTTGCGCTGAAGGACTGACTCATGAAATTCGCTCTCTCGATCCTGGTCGGGCTGTTACTCTCGCTGAATCTCATCGTAGCCGCAGAACCAAAACCGCAACCGGTGATGCTCTGGACGGGACCGCCTATCCCTGCCGATCTCGAACAGATCCCCTTCGTGCCCGGCATGACGCATCAGACGATTCATCGCGCGGAAGAAGATGGTTACAAGTTTCTGCACGGCGCTGCCATCATCGAACACAAAGGCACGTTGTATGCGAACTGGGCCAACAGTCCGACGAATGAGAATGGTCCTCAGGAAACGCTGCAGGGGCGTCGTTCCAAAGATGGCGGCAAAACATGGTCGGATCTCGAAATCATCGGCCCCGGTTTTGCGGGCTCCGATCGCCACAGTCACGGCGTATTTCTGGTGCATGAGGGAAAATTATGGACGATCTGCAGCCGTTTTGGTGTGGGGAAACCGGCAAAGCGATTTCCCGGTCTGCAGGGGGAAGCGTTTGTTCTGAATGAAGCCACCGATCGCTGGGAGTCGCAGGGAATCGTCATGCAGAACTGTTGGCCTTATGACGAACCGGTGCCGATGGCGAACGGCAATCTGATTACCGGCGGCCAGGACAAAGATGGTCTGCCCGTGGTTGCCATCAGTCACGGAAACGATCTGACTCACTGGGATACAGTGCTGATTCCCTATCCGCCGGAACTGAAGCCTTCTTTCGCGGAAACCACTGTTTCAGCAAAGGGAAAAACCGTACGGGCCATCATTCGCGGCGGCGCAGGCGTCGCCTGGATTGCGACCAGTGAAGACTGCGGTCGGACCTGGTCCCCCGCGCAGCAGAGTAATTTACCAATGCCACGCGCCAAAGCATACTTCGGCAAATTAAGCACGGGGCAGGAATACCTGATTTCGAATCTGAAGAACCGGGACACGCTGGTGATTTCCGTGAGCAAGCCCGGCGAAACCACGTTAAGTCGGATGTGGAAAATCCGGCATGGGAAATCCGAGCCTCCCCGCTTTACCGGTTTTGCAAAAGGCAAACAGTGGTCCTATCCCTATGCCCATGAACACGACGGAAAACTCTATGTCGTGTATTCCATCGGCAAGGAAGACTGCGGCCTGTCGATTCTCCCCATCGAATCACTGCAGGTCCCGGCGGCTCCAGACTCGGGACAGTAAGCGGCAACCTCTCTTTTCTCGGCCTTGGCAAGGAACGCCTCTTAAGTTCACTGGGATCACCGGATCGAACGTATGCGTTTCGAAGTGCGCGAATTTCTTCCCAGGCGATTTCGCGAAATTTCGAAAAGGGCTGGTTGTCAAAGATCATGGCCCTTCTATGGTATTAATGACTGAACTGCGGTGGCCACTGATGTTTCAGATAAGCGTTTGAGTAACCGAGTTAATTACCTCCAGTCATTCAGGAAACCAGTTCGATGAAACTCTTGTTAAAAAAGACAGTGGCGTTGGCAGCCGTTTCCGCTGTTATGCTGACGTCCACTTTTACACACGCCGCTGAGAAAAAAGACATTGTAGATACTGCTGTCGCCGCGGGATCTTTCAAAACACTGGCGGCTGCTTTAGGTGCCGCTGATCTGGTAGACGCGTTAAAGGGCGCAGGGCCGTTCACCGTGTTCGCTCCCACCGATGCCGCATTCGACAAGCTGCCAGCAGGTACAGTGGAGACTCTGCTCAAGCCGGAAAACAAAGACCAGCTGATCGCAATCCTGACCTATCATGTTGTGCCGGGGAAAGTTGCTGCGAAAGATGTCGTCAAGTTAACAGGGGCGAAGACCTTAAATGGGCAGCGTGCTGACATTCAGACCCAGGACGGTAAAGTCAAAGTTGATGGGGCCAGCGTGGAAGCCGTTGACATCCAATGTTCAAACGGCATCATCCATGTGATTGACACTGTGATACTCCCCAGTGATAAAAACATTGTGGTGACTGCTTCGGAAGCAGAAAAATTCAAAACACTGCTCGCAGCAGCACAAGCGGCCGGTCTGGCTGAAGTATTGGCCAGCAAGGGGCCTTTCACCGTCTTCGCTCCCACTGATGACGCCTTCGCGAAACTTCCGGAAGGCACAGTCGCCAGTCTGTTGAAGCCTGAGAATAAAGAAAAACTGGCAGAAATTTTGAAATATCACGTCGTCGCAGGACGCGTTTACTCCGAAGATGCTTTGGCTGCTGGCAAAGCCAAAACGCTGCAGGGGAAACAGGTCAAGATCAGCGTCTCGAAGGGTGTCGCTAAAGTGAATAACGCGAAGTTGCTTGCGACAGACATCGATGCCTCCAATGGCGTGATTCACGTGATTGACAGCGTGCTTATGCCTCCCGATGACAAAAAGCTCAGTGCTACGGAAGCGTGTGAAAAAATTAAACACACCGTAGCACGCGGGTCTGATTTGTATAACAACGGACACTACGATGAAACAACAATGTTATACAAGAAAACGATGCAAGCCATGTTAAATAGCGTGGATAGCATGCCGAAAGAAATTCGGGTCAACATGCAGCATGCCCTTAGTCACTCTGAAAAAATGAACTGCGCTTCACAGCAGGCATGGACTCTGAGGAACGCTTTGGATCATGCTTACATGCAAATGTCGGCTCTGTAAGATGAAGATACTCTGATGCTCCTCAGCTTTGAACTCCCGTTGTCATCTTTCATAAATGGCGGCGGGAGTTTTTTTGATCACAGGCGGATAGCGGGTTCAGTCAATATTCGAAATCAGAAGCTGAATGGCAGCATCGAGTTTTCCCGTGCGGAACATGGCCACGATGGCGACGTGTTCATAATAGATTTTCATCGGATCGTGGGGCTTCTGGAATCCTGCGAGGAAGTGGCGTCGTAACCGGGAAACCAGTGTGATCCAGATCGACATCAGGCCCTGTTCCGGTGATTTCGCGATGATCGACTGGTGAAACTTGATGTCCAGTTCCGCAAGCTGGATCAAGTTTTGCGTTTCACAGGCGAGTTTCATTTCGCTCAAAATGACCTCCCATTCTGCAAAATCCGTTTCATCCAGATCAGCAAAAATCGATCTCAAGGCGAACGATTCCACTGTCTGCCTCAACGGAATAATCAGCTGCTGCATCGAATCGGATGAGGAAGCCGCCACGCGCATTCCGCAATTGGGTTTCGCTTCCACCATCCCTTCATGCGCCAGTTGTTTCAGCGCCTCTCGAACAGGCGCCCGGCTGACCTGGAACCGCTCGGCTAAACTCACTTCGCGTAATGGCATGCCTTCCTGGAAACGCCCCGTGATGATTTCCATCCGTAGCTGATCAACAATGTCCTGGCTTTGATTCTGGGCTAACTCAGTCTGGCTCATGAAAAAACACCATCGTTTGTGTGATGATCTGCAGAGAACAGCGACGCTCCCTTTCTCTCTAGTTTTGATTATTGTAAACAATTATGCAATTGTAAACCAGCGAATTCTCTGAGGTTCAGGAAATCTCCTAGAGGAGTATTTCGTGTGAACTTCTATTATATTGAGGTATTAACAATTTTCATGGCTGATCTGCTGTTGCGGAGTTCAGATGCGCAAATTTTGTGGATTTGCCAAATTGCATACAATACTGTTCTGTTTTGGTTGACACACATCCGGGCTTCGGCCAGACTTGAGAGAGACGGCGTCATGAGAAACTTGCCGGGCGGGTTTGTCACGACGCTGAGAAAAAATCGCTCTTGGCTGCAATGATCGTGGAGATTTCAAAATGGCTTTTTCGCTCTCTCTTTCCCATATCATGAACTCGACTGTCCGTTGCCGCAGCACTATTCCTGTTCTGTTGCTGATGCTCAGTTGTGTTGCTGTCTCTCTCACTGCTGCTGAGAAAAAACAGGACACGGGAAACCGGCTGGTTTATCTGGATCAGGATGATCCTTATTATGTATCGCAAAATTTTCCCAAACTGGTCACGCCCCAGTGGTCGGGAGATAAACAGGTCAAAGCGGTCTGCGTGCTCGCCATTGATGATATGCGCGACGTTAAAAAATACGAAGAATATCTCCGTCCGATCCTCGAACGACTCAAAGAAATCAACGGCCGTGCCGGCGCGAGTATCATGACGTGCCGCGTTGATCCGCAAGACCCGCATTTACAAAAGTGGATCAAGGAAGGCGTGAGCATTGAAGTTCATACTTACGATCACCCTTGTCCGTTATTAAAGGATCGCGACTTTACGAAAGCCAAAGGGACCGTTGAGCGTTGTGTTGATTTACTGAATGAAATCCCAAACAGCCGGCCCGTGGCCTACCGCATGCCTTGCTGCGATTCGCTGAATACCGTGAGCCCTCGCTTTTTTACCGAGATCTTTAACAGCCGGTCACCAAAGGGAAATTATCTGCAGATTGATACGTCCGTGTTTCATGTCTTCACGGCCAATGATCCGGAACTCCCCAGGGAATACGTGCTCGATCCCGATGGGCAGGGCAGAAATGAAAAGTATGTTCCCGTCGATCGAGGTTTTGTGAATACGATTTTTGATTATCCGTATCCGTACCCGATCTCACGACTCTGCTGGGAATTTTCGTGTGTGACTCCCAGCGACTGGTCCGCCCAGCATCGGCAAAAGCCGATGAATCCGCTGACCGTACGGGACTGGACCGCCGTGATTGATGCCACCGTTGTGAAGCAGGGCACATTCAATTTGGTCTATCATCCGCATGGCTGGATCAGCAACGAGCAGGTCATCAAATTGATCGATCATGCCGTGGAAAAGCATGGTTCCGCGGTGCAGTTTCTTTCGTTTCAGGATGTTCTGCAACGGATGAATCAGCATCTGCTGGCAGGTCAACCCTTACGGAATGAACGCGGTGCCGACAACGGCGTCCGACTGCTCGATTTGAACAACGACGGGTATCTGGATGTCGTCATTGGTAATGAAAACGTCCGGAAAACCCGCATCTGGAATCCGGAACAGCAAACGTGGAAGGAATCCGGTTTTCCCACACGTCTGGTGTCTGCCCCTGATTCTGAGGGAAACCAGGCCACACGTTGCCGCTTCGGTGTGATGAATGGTCAGGTCGTCCTGTTGACGTTAACGCCGGAAGAATCCGCCGCCTGGAGGTTCCACGCAGGAGACTGGATTGAGGACAAAACATTACTCGCAGGTCTGCCCACAGAGAAAGCAGCGATTTTTACACTCAAAGACGGCACAGATCAGGGTGTTCGCTTCCGCGATCTCAATAATGACGGCCAATGTGAGCTGATCGTTTCCAATCCAACACAGCAGGCTGTGTATGCCTGGTCGCAAACAGATTCCTGCTGGCAGAAATTACCCTGGTCACTCCCGAATGCAGCGACCATTGTGGACGCACAAGGGCGCGACGCGGGTCTGCGTTTTGCGGACATCAATGAAGATGGTTTTGCGGATGCCCTCTTTTCCAATGAGAGCCGGTATTCTTTGGATCTTTTCGCATCGTTAGACAAAGGCTGGAAAAACGTTTTCCAGAAGCAGCGTCAGGATGGCGATGATATGCCTGCGATTTCACGCAACGGTACAAACAACGGCGCCTGGTTTCATTCACGTCATTTATGGGTCCAGAATGAAAATACCGACAAATTAAAACATCTGGTGGCGGGAAAATCCTTTGATGAATTACTGGCAGCGAAAGGGCCACAACCCAAATCACCCGCGGCTGCTTTGAAAACGATCCAGGTCAAACCCGGCTTTCATGTCGAACTGGTGGCGGCAGAACCGCTGGTGCAGGATCCGGTCGCCTTCGATTGGGGCCCGGATGGTAAACTCTGGGTGGCAGAGATGGCCGACTACCCGTTGGGCATTGATGAAAAAGGGACATTCGCCGGGCGCGTGCGTTATCTGGAAGACACGAACGGCGACGGCAAGTATGACAAATCGACCGTATTCTTAGACGGGCTGGGTTACCCCACGGGAGTCATGGCCTGGCGAAACGGAGTGATTGTGACCACCGCGCCGGAAGTCTTTTACGCAGAAGACACCAACGGCGACGGCAAGGCAGACCTGCACGAATCACTGTATACCGGATTTGGAGAAGGCAACCAGCAGCATCGGGTGAACGGCCTGCGCTGGGGGCTGGATAACTGGATTTATCTGGCGAACGGCGATTCCGGCGGAGATCTGGTGTCGACCAAAACCGGCGAGAAACTGAATCTCAGCCGCCGTGATCTGCGTATCAGACCTGATACGGGGTTGATGGACGCGCAATCCGGTCAGACTCAGTTCGGTCGGGAACGGGACGACTGGGGGAACTGGTTTGGCAGCAATAACAGTAACCCCGCCTTTCATTATGCCCTGGCCGACCATTATCTGCGCAGAAATAAAGACCTCATCGCGCCGGACCCGAAAGTCCAGGTTTCCATTCAACCGGGGGCTGCCACCATTTTTCCGGTGAGTCGTACTCAAGAACGATTTAATGATTTGAACAAGGTGAACCGCATTACGTCCGCCTGTGGTTTGTGTTTCTATCGCGATCAGTTATTCGGCCCGGAATATGTCGGCAATTCATTTATCTGCGAACCCGTGCATAATCTGGTACACCGGGAAATCGTTTCTCCGCAGGGAACGACATTCACCAGCCGTCGCGCCGAGAGCGAACAGGATTCCGAATTCATGGCGTCGACAGACAACTGGTTCCGCCCGACCATGGCGCGCACGGGTCCCGATGGTGCTTTGTGGGTCGCGGACATGTATCGGCACGTGATTGAACATCCCCAGTGGATCCCCAAAGAGATGCAGGAAAAACTCGATCTGCGGGCCGGCAAAGAGCAGGGGAGAATCTATCGTGTCGTGCGCGACAAAACCCCGCTACGCCCGGTTCCCCGTTTCGATCAGCTGTCAAATACGGAACTGGTGCAGGTTCTGGAAAGTCCGAACGGCACGCAACGGGATATCGCGCATCAACTGCTGGTCAGTCGAAAAGATGAAACCGTTGTTCCGGAATTAAAGAAAATGGTGCAGCAGGGTAAATCAGCCACCGCCCGCCTGCAGGCACTGTGTGTACTGGATGGG
The DNA here is from genome assembly GCF_937919775.1 of uncultured Gimesia sp. Lineage (GTDB taxonomy): Bacteria > Planctomycetota > Planctomycetia > Planctomycetales > Planctomycetaceae > Gimesia. Next base: position 2,259 of record NZ_CALFPF010000744.1, on the reverse strand, counting down.
TTAGGGCCGGTTTCAAGTGAAACCGTATTACTCGCGTTACAAGATGAGCACCCCGGAGTGCGCCGCCACGCGATTCGCATCAGTGAATCCATGTTGAACCAGTTTCCAGAAATCGGGCCGCAGTTACTGCAACTCGTCAGCGATCAGGACCCGCAGGTGCAAATGCAACTGGCGTATTCGCTCGGTGAGTGGAATGACCCGCAGGCCGGCGTGGCGCTGGCTCGGATGGCACTCACCTTTGATGACAATCCCTTTCTGCGCACCGCTATTTTGAGTTCCGTCGGCAATAACCTGGATGCGTTTAGCACTGCCCTCTTGCAGGAATTGAACGGCAAACAACCTCCCGCACAACTCTTTAATGCCCTGGTGACGATGGCGGTTTCTGCGAATCGTCAGGAAGCACTCGCACAGATCTATGCCGTGGCAGGACAGCGACCTGAAGGAAAATCGTTCGCTCCGTGGCAGTTTCAGGCCGTTTCAACTTTGCTCAATTCATTAGGACGACGCAACCAGACGCTTCCCAAATATTATGAGCAGGCGAACAAACAATTACAGGCAGCCCTCGATCAATTACGGCCTCTGTTTCAGGAAGCCCGCGCGATCGCCGGCGATGAAACCGCTGCTGCGGAAAAACGAAAACTGGTTTTGCAGCTGTTGGGACGAGGCTTTGATGAGCAGGAACAGGACTTCGAAATCCTGGCCGAAATGCTCTCGCCGCGAAATTCGCGTCCGCTGCAGAGTGCGGCCGTGATGGCACTCACACAGTTCGGCAATCAGCGCACGCCTCAGATGTTGCTTGAACGCTGGAAAAGTTTTGGACCGGGTTTACGTACCGAAGTGTTGAACGCGTTATTAAGTCGACCGGCCTGGGTGAAATCGGTTTTAGATGGCATCGAACAAAAAACGATTCTGCCCTCGGACATTGATGCTTCCAGTCAACAGATCCTGCTCAGCCAGAAAGATCAAAAGCTGCGCGAACAGGCGGCAAAGTTGCTGGCAGTTTCCCTGGACTCCAATCGCGCGAAAGTCGTTCAAGAATATTCGACCATGTCCGCATTGAAAGGCAATGTCGAAGCGGGGCATCAGATTTTTCTCAAACGGTGTTCTGTCTGTCATCAGCTCAACAAGGAAGGCAAACCGATCGGCCCTGACCTGTCTGCTTTGACCGATAAATCACAGCAGGCATTATTGACGGCCATTCTCGATCCCAACCGCGCGATCGAAAGCAAGTATGTCAGTTATCTCGCGGTCACCGTGAATGGGCTGACTTATAACGGTTTACTCGCTGCAGAAAGCGGGGAGAGCATCACACTCGTTCAAAACGACGGCAAGTCAATCACGTTACTGCGGAATGACCTGGAAGAACTCCAGAGCACGGGTAAATCGCTCATGCCGGAGGGACTGGAAAAAGACATGCCCCCTCAGGATTTTGCTGATCTGATTGCTTATCTGAACGCCACCGAGCGACCGCGGAAAACGTTTGCCGGCAATCAGCCAACGGTCGTCCAGCCGGAAGCCTTGTGGGGGGACTTGTTTTTGATCCCTCAGCTTGCCGAGATTTATGGCGAGACGATTCAGTTTGAAAACAAGTACAAGAACCTGGGCTATTGGCAAAGTGAAAATGATCGTGCCGTCTGGACACTGGATGTCCCCCAGGCTGGTAAATACGACGTTTATCTGGAGTATGCCTGCCCGCAGGCAGCCGGCAATCAGGTGTTGCTGGAAGCTGCAGGCCAGCGTCTTACCTGGCCTGTGCCGGGCACGGGCAGTTGGGACGTCTATCAAAGTCCTAAAGTGGGCGTGATTGAACTGCCTGCCGGCAAGTCACGACTGGCGGTCCGCAGTCATGGAAAAATCAACCATGCCTTGCTGGACTTGAAAACGGTTCGCCTGCGCGTTTCCGCTCAGAAATAACGCTGTCACGATTTACGAATTCCAGCCGATTCACTTCACCTGCTGGCTGCGATTCGCTCAGCCTCGTCTCTGTGATCCGGGAAAAGTTCCCGACTGCGCCGTTTGACGCGGTTCGGTTCATGCAGATTATCCCGAATCTAACGTCTCCGAAATGCCTGTTTTCTGCACGGAAAAACTCAGGCAGATCCTGGAATTCTTAGTGAAAATCAGGTGTAAACGCCAACATTTTGCCGTTAATGGGTGTAAATAGAAGGAGTGCGAACTGCAGATTCCGTTTTCGGTCTCACTTTTCATGAATAATCTGCAGAGTTTAAAAGAAATCGATTGCGTAAGTTTTTTTTATGA
>NZ_CALFPF010000743.1 GCF_937919775.1 uncultured Gimesia sp. | reverse complement strand
TTTGCAGAGTCTTTAAGAAGCATCCTTCGTCAAGACCCGGATGTGGTGATGATCGGCGAAATTCGAGATGCAGAGACGGCACGCATTGCCTGCCAGGCGGCGAATACCGGTCACATGGTGTTTTCGACGGTGCACGCCAATGATACCTTTACGGCCTTGTATCGACTGATTGACCTGGGAGTGGAACCGTTTATGCTGGCCAGCTCTCTCTCAGCTTTACTGGCACAGCGACTGGCCCGGCGGTTATGTCCCGACTGTAAAGAAGCATATCAGCCGAATCCGGAATTTCTGAAGAAAGCAAATCTGCCGCCTGATAAAGTGAAGTCCTTCTACAGGCAGCCTAAAAATCCGGAAATTGTTTGTCCGAACTGTGGCGGACTGGGATACAAGGGCCGCATCAGTGTTGTCGAACTGCTTGATTTCAATGAGCGGATGCGCGATATGATTCGCGATACTGCCAATATCTCACAGTTGAAAGCACAGGCACGAAAGAACGGCATGTTATACATGAAAGAGGAAGGCTTGCGGCTGGTGGTGAAGGGGGTCACTTCCATCGATGAATTACTGCGAGTTGTGAAGTGAGATCACAATTGAGAAATTGACCTGCATTCCATTCACCTGACAAATTTTGATAGCGACTTTTTCATTTTGGAAATCGACCATGATCGACATTTTACTACTGGCCATCTTGGGAATTGTGACCTGGTGTGTTGCCAGTGAAGGCGCCTGGGGAGCCGGATTTATTTTTGTCTCAGTGCTCCTGGCGGGACTGTTGGCGATGAATTATTTCGAGCCTCTGGCCACTTTTTTGGCGAATAATATTTCCAGCTCAGGAGCCTGGCAGCGGCGCTGGGACAGTATTGCCCTGGTTGGGTTATTTATCGCTTTCATTTTTCTCTTTCGCGAAATTACGGTGCGTATTGCACCGACTTATATGCAGGTTCATCCCCTGGTTCACGAGATTGCGCGCTGGAGTTTTGCAGCGCTGACCGGATATATTGCGATGGCGTTTTTGTTGACTGCACTACACACCGCCCCTTTGCCTCGCGAATTTGCCGGCTTTACTCCCGAGCGAAATAACCTGTTTGGAGCCGCCGCCCCGGATCGTCAATGGCTGGGCTTCACCCAGTATGTTTCTGAGAAATCGATGCGAAATGGTGCCGCCGGTCATCTCTTTGACGGTCCCGAGTACACTTTTCCTCAGCAGCAAAACAGCATCTGGCCGTCATTTCCGATTCGCTATGCGACCCGCAGAGGACAAGGCGCAGCCGGCGGAGGGGTGACTGCAGCTCCTGTCTCGGAAGAGAAAGCAAGCCGCTCCTTTTAAGTGCGTGACGTATACTCGTGCTGGAATAAATCGACCAGTTGAGGAATGAATCGCTCAAACGCCCGCGCGCGATGACTGAGATGCTGCTTGACGATCGGTGCCAATTCGCCGAATGTCTTATGCAGCTCAATAATTTCAAAATAGGGATCGTAACCGAATCCATTCCGGCCGCGCGGGGAATCCGTCATGCGACCGCGACAGCGGGCTTCCACCTGCAGGCAAATTTTTCCCTGAGGATTGGAAATTGCGACATTACAAATATAAGCGGCAGTCCGTTTCTCAAGCGGTACGTCTTTCAGTTCCTGAATCATTTTGGCGTTATTCTGCTCATCGGTCGCATCTTCTCCGCTGAAACGCGCCGAATAAATACCCGGAGCACCGTGCAGAGCGTCGATCATCAATCCGCTGTCTTCGCCGATCGTCCACTGCGAAATCGCGAGCGCAGTTTGTGATGCTTTTTTCGCTGCGTTTTCTGCAAAAGTGCTGCCATCTTCTACGACTTCAGGAGCGTCAGGAAAGCCCGCGACACTTTGTACGTGGATTCCATGCGGGTGCAGTAATTCAGAAATTTCACCTGCTTTTTTGGAATTGCGGCTGGCGAGAATAATGGCAGGATACTGTGACATGAGGCTGTTGATTTTCAACGGAGGTGTCTGAAAAGAGTTCTCGGAGCGGGAACCAGCCAGGAAGTATCAGAGCCACTGCGCAAAAAAGAAGCCTTCCCGACTTCAGGCACTGTAACAGGCCCGAATGACAGAGGGAAGGCAACCACTTCTGACTTGATTAATTTGCTTTGGGGTTCTGAATCAACGTTGGTTTGGGATCAAATACCCATGATGCAGCCGGAGGCGCTTGAGGCGTTTTTCCGGGAATCACAAAGTATTCTGCCGTCATTGTTTCCACACCCGTTTCCGGATGAGGTCTCATTTTTGATCCAAACAGCTTTGCATAAGCGGCGAGTCGGGGATCGTCTGCCGAATCAAAAGAGCCGACAGTGACGATCGACCGATATTTTTCATGCAGCACATAGGCTTCAATATTTTGTGGTGAACCGGCAGGGAAGCCATAGCTTTTCGCATTTCGTAATGCTTTGGCCAGAGTCCAGGCGTTCTCGGCTGCCTGATCCAGACTGTTGCCAACTTTCAAACTTTCAGTGGCATTCTGAAAGCGCGACGTGGCTGTTTTGGTTACGGAGTTTCCATAGAATGAAGCGATAACCAGCGAATATTTTCCGTTGTTCTGCAGGAGTGAATATTCAACGCCGGAATTAAGTTTGGCGATCAGCGGGTCCTGTTTTCTCTGGGCCACTTCCTGCGGTGTCAGCAGCGGGTTGATGGTGAGAAACGCGCCGCTGAGCGGACCTGGTTGACCGGGTGTTTTGTTATACACGCCGTTTTCGGTCATCACTTTGGGGTGAAAGTTTTTGATGTATTTCAGTGTCTTCTGGGCAACTTCATCTTCACTATCGGAATAATTTCCGGCGATCACGGAAATCATCGCGCGCTGTGCTGCGTAGCTGCGGCGTTCTTCTCGACCGAGACGGTCCAGTGTATTAAACCGCTGGATCACAGATTCCTGACTGAAGGTGTAAGCCGGAATTCCGCGTTTGCGCAGTTCATAAACGAGTTCGTCAGCCGCTTCCTGCGCACTCAGCCCTTTCGTGCGTCTGCTTTCAGGAATATCCCGCAGGCTGGCTGCCATTATCATCCAGGGGCCATGCCGTTTGGTAAGCTTATATTTTTTGCCTTTGACGGCTTCAATTCCTGCATCCGCTTCTGGCACAATGCCCGTCATGATGACGGTTATTGCTAATGTGATGATCAGACTTTGTTTGAACAGTTGCGTGGTCCGCATATCAGTATCCCTTCTGAAAGCGTCCGAACCGGATGGATGTGATTTCATGAAACAGGCTCTGTTTTACCCGTGCGTCCTGACGGGCCAGCCACCTGCAAATAGACTTAATTAATGATGATGTTGAGATGTCTCAGACATGAGGCGGGAGTCTAGCAGTTCTGTAAAAATGCGTCTAGAGGTGATTTTTCAGGCCTGTTCCAGAGAGCATTTTCCGGGAAATCATCAAAGTGTCATGACGTCGGTGCTGAATAATTCTTTTCAAATCGTGGTGACTGGCATACAATCTAAGTAGTTATGAAATAATAAGATAAGATTTATGTTTTCGACTTCGCTCCCAAACAGAGGCGGTCGGAACCGGGGCGGGATCATATGCGCGTGCTTGTTGTATCGGACATTCATTCGAATTGGGCGGCACTCTCCGCAATCCAGGAAGACTTTGATTACTGCCTGTGTATCGGTGATCTGGTGGATTATGGAACCGATCCCATACCCTGTATCGAATGGGTAAAGCTGCACGCGACCGCCTGTGTGCGGGGAAATCACGATCATGCGGTAGCTCAGCGGGTGGAAGCCAAAGGCACCACCGGCTTTCGAAGTCTGGCCTGTGCGACGCGTCCGTTCCATTGGGAGTTACTGGATCGCGTCCGCATGAAATATCTGGCGCGGCTGCCCATTTCCCAGCAGATTACGCTCGAAGGCGTGACCTTTTATCTTGTGCATGGGACCCCCCGCGATCCTCTGGATGAATATCTGGGCGATAATGAAGCGGCCTGGACCGCGCGGTTACAGGGTATCAATGCCGATTTTATTTGTGTTGGGCATACGCATATCCCGTTTCACCTTGATCTCGGCGACAAGCAGGTGGTGAATCCGGGAAGTGTCGGGCAACCCCGTGATGGTGACCCCCGCTGTTCTTATGCCATCATCGAAGACGGCAAGGTTTACCTGAAGCGGCAGGAATATGATATTCAGGCTGCGATCCGTCAGATGGAAGCAGCGGGCCTGGCCGGAGAAGCACTGGAAATGGCTTCCAGCGTTCTCCTGAATGGCCGCATGTCCTGAATTCGTTCAAGCATGTGGTTCCGTCATGCTCATGGGATCGAGGGCTTCTTTCAGTGTTTCCTCAGGCAGAATTTTTTGTTCGGTGCACAATTCACGAATCGTTTTACCTGACTTGAACGCTTCTTTGGCTAGTTTGGATGCTTTCTCGTAACCAATGTGCGGGTTCAAACTGGTCACCATCGAGAGGCTGTTTTCCACTGCCGCATTGCAGGCTTCTTCGTTGGCTTCCATGTTTTCGCAGCAGAGCTTCACAAATTCATTGCTGGAATTCGCCAGCAGGTGAATACTTTCCAATGCGGTGAATCCCATGACGGGCATCATGATATTCAATTGAAATTGTCCGCCTGTTGCGCCGGCCATCGTAATCGTCTGGTCGTTGCCCATCACGCGTGTGGATGCCTGCATCATGCTTTCACACATGACGGGATTAACTTTTCCGGGCATGATGGAACTGCCGGGTTGCAGGTCCGGGATTTTGACTTCATAAAAACCACAGCGGGGTCCCGAACCCAGCCAGCGAATATTGTTGGAGACATTAAACAGCGTTGTGGCGATGGTTTTCAATTCCGCATGGCACTCCACGAGTCCATCCCGCTGGGCATTGGCTTCAAAATGGTTGACGGCTTCGATGAACGCAATACCGGTCAGTTTTGCGAGTTCGACACTCACGCGATGTCCGAACTCCGGATGCGTGTTGATGCCGGAACCGACGGCTGTGCCTCCGACGGGCAGTTCATACACAGCAGCCTCAGCTCGTTTAGCGCGTTCCACACACAGTTCCAGTTGTCGGGCAAAACCACCAAATTCCTGCCCCAGCCGAAGCGGAGTCGCATCGGCCAGGTGGGTCCGGCCAATTTTGATAATCTGATCCCACTCTTTTGCTTTTTGCGTGAGTATGGCGGCAAACTTTTCCAGGCCCGGGATCAGGTGATTGTGGATACTGGAAGCGACTGCGACATGAATGGCTGTGGGGAACGTATCGTTTGTGCTTTGCCCCATGTTGACATGGTCGTTCGGGTGCACCGATTTTTCAGGAGCAAACCGGTCTTTGCCCAGAATTTCAATCGCGCGATTACTGATGACTTCATTCACATTCATATTGCTCGAGGTTCCCGAGCCGGTCTGGTAGACGTCGATCGGAAACTGATCGTCAAATTTCCCTTCTGCCACTTCGGTCGCTGCTGAGATGAGGGCCTGGATTTGTGCATCATCGAGCGGGTTTTTCCCGGTTCCGGACAGTTTTCCTAAATCGCGGTTGGCATGGGCGGCCGCCAGCTTAACCTGTCCCATCGCGTGAATCAGGCTGGGGGGCAGGGTATTTCCGGAGATTTGAAAATTCTCGACGGCCCTTTGTGTCTGTGCGCCGTAGTAGGCGTCTGCGGGGACCTGCACTTCACCCATTGAATCACGTTCGGTTCGAAACCCGGACATTGGTCTGCTTCCTGTCTCTGATAGAGTTGCCAATTGTAAATGTAAAAAGAGCCGGCAATCAAAGATTTTGAAAGCCGGCTCCAATTCTAGCAAGTTGTCCTGTTTTCTCAATCGCCGTTCGCCAACAGATGAGAATTGCTCAGGGCAGAGGCTGCGAACTCCTCAGGTAACTGAACAGGTCGCGGACCTCTTTTTCGGAGAGTTTGTCGAGCAGTCCTTCCGGCATCAATGACTTCTTCTGCGGCAGCATTTCATCGATGTTATCACGTTCAATGGTGATACTCTGGCCGTCGGCGCTGCGCATCACGATCACATTGTTATCCTGATCAGCGAGGAATCCATTGACGGTTCGACCATCCTCGGTGACCACCAGAAACGTCTCAAAGCCTTCGCGGATTTCGGCAGACGGGTTTACAATATTCACCAGCATCCGTCCGACATCATCGCGTTTAAACGCGGTCAGATCTGGTCCAATCGCTCCCCCTTCGCCAAACAGTTTATGGCATTTGCCACAGTTTTTCTGGAAGAGTTTTTCTCCGGCGTAACGGTCCGGATCTTCTTTGCCGGTCTGCAGGATTTGTGTCTGGGCAGCGATCTGTTTCTGCATCTCTTCCGTGGTAGCGCCGGAAATGGAGCCGAAGTGTTTGGAGATCAGACCTGAAATGCCTGCATCACTGTAAACGGTCATTTTTCGTGCTGTTTCGATGGGGACCGTATCTTTGTTGATCTTGCCGGCATCAATGGCGGTCAGGAATTCGAGTGCCCAGGGTTTACGAATGGAAACCAGTGTCTGGGCGGCACTACGCAAATCGTCTGACATATCCGGATACTGGGCGGTGACCACTTTACCGATGGTTTCGTCCGGGTATTGCTGCAGCGCACTGATCGAGGCAATCTGCATCTGCAGGTCGCTGGAATTCTTAATAATATTCAACAGCAGGGGGACGGATTGAGGAACTTTCACTTCACCAAAGATTTGAATCAGATCCAGACGTTTCTGGTTATCGGCTTTGGAATCGTCCACAATTTTCAGTGCATTTTCGATGGCTGCTTTGTCCCCCTGGCGAATCCCCAGGGACATCGACTGTCCGCCGAATTTTGACATAGCTGTGATCAGTGCTTTCGGAAAACTGGCTTGGGAGCGACCTTTCATCGCCGTTTCAAAACCCGACATCAGGATTTCCGCATGCGACTTACCGGGTGCCAGCTCCAGCAGTTTGGCACAGACCAGCAGATCGTTACGCGACCCCGTCGAAGCAAACCGGCGCATGATGCGTTCCAGAATATATTTTTCGACGATGGGATACTGCCAGACTTCCGCTTTGGAAAAATAGGCCAGTAACGCTTCCCGGTCTTTATCGACGCGTTTTTCCAATGACCACCACAGGATCAGCGGCAAGTGGACGTCGTCGAGGTCTTCTGATCGGCTTAAGAGGTTAAAGGCGATCGGCAGCCCTGTTTCTGCAGGGAGCCGTTTGGAGGAACTGGCGAGCTGGCTGCGGACCTGCACGTGCGGTTCGGTTAAAGCGAGGGCAATCAGTTGCTGTCCGATTTTCGCGGGCACCTGATTTTCATCGCATAAGAGTCTGATGGTCCAGGCGCGAACAAATGGATCTTGATGCTGCAGTGCTTTCTCGGCGACACTTTCATCGAAGCCACCACTCAGATTCAACGCCCAGAGTGCTTCCAGCGCCGACTGCCCGTCTGTCTCAAACAGTTTCTGTTTTAAGGCAGGTATGACGGAAGCATCTTTGCGATCGCCGAATAATCGCAGGGCCTGCTGGCGATACCATTTGTTAGGATGGTCAAGAACTGCGATCAATTCCGGCGAGGTTTTTTTACCCAGATCAAAGGGAGCGAGTGGTTTTGCGTCTTTCGCGGTGAGGCGATAGATGCGGCCGTCCCCTTTTTCGACCTGACCTGCGTAGTGCTGGCCGTGAGCAATTTCGTGTTCGTACATGTCACAGAAGTAAATAGCACCGTCAGGGCCGACTTTGATATCGACCGGTCGAAAACGTTTGTCGGTAGTGGCCACCGGTCGTTGCAGATCTTCTGTCTGGTAGGAGGATCCATCGGCTGAGATTTCACTTTCAACCACGCGGCCCTGCAGCGGTTCTACGCCAAAGAGATGCCCCCAATATTTTTGGGGGAGTGTGTCCGCTTCGTAGATGATGAAGTTGTGAGTAAAGCGGGGCACCTTGGCGTGTTTCATCGCCTGGAAATAACCAAAGGTATACGGATTGGAAAGGGGACCATGTTTGCCGAAACCTTTCTGATAGTAGCTGCCTTGCGTGTAATGAAAGCCACGCGTATTGCCGCCGTTATGACCGGAATAGATACGACCTTTATTATCGATCTCGACGCCAAACGCGTTCCCGCCCCCTTCGGCGAAGATCTCATAGATTTTCTTTTCAGGATGATAACGCCAGATCAACTGACCCAGAGTCTGGATGGCTTCGTTGTCTTTCTGGCCCGGTTTTTTCACTTTACCGGAGACCGTACTTCCCTGTGACGAATACAGCCAGCCATCCGGGCCCCAGCGCAGACTGTTGACGACGGAGTGCGTATCTTCCATGCCGAATCCTTCGAGATGTACGACCGGGTCGCCATCGGGAACGTCGTCAATATCTTGATCGGGGTAGAACAGCAGATAGGGCGGGTTCAATACCCAGACACCGCCGCGTCCTTTGACAAAGGATGACGCAATGCTCAATCCATCGACAAAGATTTTGTGTTGATCATATTTGCCATCGCCGTTCGTATCTTCATGAATCGTAATTTTGTCTGCACCCCATTCATGATGAGGAGGAGCCAGCGGCACTTTATCGTAAACGGAACGATGATGTTTGTCCTTGCTCAGAATTTTTAAGCCTTGCGGGTAAGGATACTGCAGATAATTCATGACCCACATGCGGCCGCGTTCATCGAAGTTCTGAAAGATGGGCTGCTTCACATCCGGTTCGGCAAGCACCTGTTCAATTTTGAGGTCATCCGGCACGGTGAATTGCTTCAGCGAGTCGGCGGGGCTGAAAAATTCTCCCCCGGTATTTTTCGGAGGGGGTTCCGGCGGAGCAGCCTGACTTGTTGCGAATGAATACATTATTTGTGAGATCGCAACGAGTAAGAACAATCGATGACTCATTGTTCCGTATCCTTTAAATACAATAATTCAGGGGTGTTTTATAAATGCAGGCAGGTGTTCCGCGATTTTTCTCAGAGAGAAAATCCATTACGGATTCTGATAAGTGAATTTAGAATATACTTATCAGTCTGAATACAGAGCATATCAAAATCAAGCAACAAGCAGGCTTTCCGTGTCGGTTTCCCTGATCGTGAAAGTCAGTCTCGGCCTGTGAGTTGCTGAAAACAGATAATCGCAGTAGATATTAGTGACTCACTTTCCTTACGATGAATGGGGAAGCAATTGCCAAACGCAAAAGTATCATTTTCAACAATTCATTCGAAGCAGGACAATCTAAGATGATCAGAAAAGGGACGTTTCTCGCGATGGTGGCTTTGTGTTTCTGTTCTCAGGTGGGGTTCGGTCAAAAGCAAACGGACTCCCCGAAGGAAACACATCCATTGCCCGAAACAGTGGCAGAAAACGCGAAATTGCATGAAGAATATGCAGCCAAAGCTTTCTTCGAAGGGCCCGTCTGGGACCCTGTAGGAAAAAAATTGTACATTACTTCCTTTGTCGAAAAAGACACAAAAATATTACGCCTGGAAGGGCAGGGGAAAGCCACGATCTGGCTCGATGATACGAAAGGGATTAATGGGACTTATCTCTCTACAGAGGGGCGCATGCTAGGTGCTCAGGCGTATGGGCAGCATGTGATGAGTTATGCTTTTGGTGAGTCCGGGCCGACTGATACGGTGATTGTGGCTCAGAATCCCCAGTGGAACCAGCCCAACGATGTCTGCCAGACACCCAATGGGAATATTTATTTTACCGACCCTGATTTCAAGAATCGTAAAACGAGTGCCGTTTATGTGAAGACAACTGACGGAGCGGTTAAAAAAATCATCACCAGTATGCCTGTTCCCAACGGCGTGATCGCCGCGAATGATGGCAAGACACTGTATGTCGGTGACAGTCACGAGAAACTCTGGCGCAGTTTTCCCATCAAAGCTGATGGGACCGTTGGAGCGGGGAAGATCTTTTTTAATCCCGATACGCGGCGGCAGGACTCACCTGACGGAATGACGATTGACGCAGACGGGAACCTGTATCTTTCCGGACGGGGCGGAGTCTGGGTGGCAACCCCGGCAGGCGAATCTCTGGGATTGATCCCGGTGCCGGAATTCTGTTCGAATGTGACATTTGGGGGAGAGGATGGGAAAACGCTCTATTTCACCTGCGCGAATAAAGTTTACAGCTTGAAAATGAACGTCAAAGGGGGGCAGTTTCGCTAAAGAGACGCTGGTACGAATTCCAGAAGCCAACTGGACCATACGTTTTCAGTGGCTTTATTTGTGCATCACAAAAAAAGGACGCTGACAGGTAAAAGTCAGCGTCCCTTGATTGAAACAAACATGGGTAGTGTTGGAGCTTACAGAATGGCGGCCCCTTTGACGTCGATCCCTTTGAGGACCATTTTCAGCTCTTCCACGTTCGGTGAAATTTCGAATGCGTCGGCGCGGCTGATAAATTCGCGGTCAATAAAACCTTTCAGGCTGTCGTTGAATTGCTGCATGCCTTCCTCTTTCCCGATGCGGATGGCGGCCGCCAGTTTTTCGTCCTGTTCTTCCAGGATCAGTTTGCGCACGGTGGGGTTGAAAGTCATGATTTCAATGATGGGCACACGACCTGGTTTATCGACAATCGTTTTCAAGAGTTTTTGAGCAACGATGGCACGCATGTTGAATGCCAGACTGCTCCGCAGCGCTTTATGCATATCCTGCGGGAACAGGTCGAGAATACGGCCGATACAACTGGGGGCGTTGGAAGCGTGAATCGTTCCGAACACCAGGTGCCCTGTTTCTGCGGCGTGGATCGCGGTGGAGAATGTTTCCATGTCACGCATTTCGCCCACGAGCATGATGTCGGGGTCCTGACGCACGGCGTGTTTCATGGCGATTTCAAAGTCTTTCACGTCGATCCCGACTTCGCGCTGATTGATCAGGCACTTATTCTGGGTGTAAACGAATTCGATCGGGTCTTCAATCGTCAGAATATGTTTGCGATAATTATCGTTGACCCAGTTCAACATCGAAGCAATGGTCGTACTTTTACCACTACCGGTGACGCCTGCGAGCAGCACCATGCCCTGGTCGAACTTGCACAGTGATTCCATCACGGGAGGCAGGAACAGGCCGTCAAAGTTGGGAATCGAACGTTCAATTTTACGGGAAACCATACCGGGAAAACCGAGCTGGATAAACAGGTTCACACGAAAACGCCAGGGTACTCCTTCGTACTCCACGACGTAAGAAAAGTCGGCTCCCCCTTCCTCATGAAAGATTTTTTGGTTTCGCTCATCCATCATGGGAGCAAATAGCGCCAACATTTGTTCTTTGTCGATCGGCTCCATCTGCAGTTCACGCAGAGTTCCTTTGACACGTAAGATCGGCGCTTTGCCGACCTGCATATGCAAGTCGGAGCCGCCGTGCTTGATCAACTGGCGGAATACTTTGTCGACATCATTTTCAGCATGCCCCGTCAAAGGAGAAATATCTTTCGCTTTCGCAGGAACGGTCGTCGCCATGAACAAACTCCAATTATCAAACGATCTGTTCGCCGACAGCAGCCTGCAGGCGGACTGAGATGAAATGCTGACTCGATTTAGAAAAAGAAATGAGAGGCCGATGATCCCACTGATTCAATCTGCCTTAACTCGGTCTATAGTACTATTTTGAGGACTCTGGAAGAACATGCAAGGTTCTTTTGCCACGATCGCGATAAATTTGTCACTCTTCCCTGAAATCAGGTTGATTTTACTGGTTTGCCACTTACCTCTGCGCCAGGGAAACGGTGCTTTTGAAGCGGATGGGAATGCCCCGTTCCGCCAGATAGCGCTTGGTTTCATCGACGGGATGAGTGCCATAGTGAAAAATGCTGGCAGCAAGGGCTGCACTCGCTTTTCCTTCTGTCAGAACCTCAAATAAGTGTTCCGGGCAGCCTGCGCCGCCGCTGGCAACGACCGGGATCGTGACGGCTTCTGCAACGGCTTTGGTCATCGGCAGATCATAACCGTCCTTGGTGCCATCGGCGTCCATCGAAGTCAGCACGATTTCGCCTGCGCCGAGGTCTTCTACGTGTTGTGCCCATTCGATGGCTTCGAGTCCGGTGGGAACGCGTCCGCCGTTCACGTGGACTTCCCAGAATTCTTTGCCCTCTTTCTGAACCCGCTTGGGATCAATATTAACGACGATGCACTGGCTGCCAAATCGTAAGGCGGCCTCGCGGATCAATTCCGGATTTTTGACGGCGGAAGAGTTAATCGAGACTTTATCACAGCCGGCATTCAACAAGGCGCGAATGTCTTCCAGTGTTCGAATGCCCCCCCCGACCGTGAGCGGCATGAAGATAACCTCTGATGTTCGCCGGACAATATCCAGAATGATCTCGCGTTCTTCGTGGCTGGCGGTGATGTCCAGGAAGACCAGTTCGTCGGCTCCCTGTTCCTCATAGCGCGCGGCGACTTCGACAGGATCGCCGGCGTCCTGAAGATTCAGAAAGTTGACCCCTTTGACAACGCGACCCGCGTGGACATCCAGGCAAGGAATGATTCGTTTTGCCAGCATTGATAGAAACCTCAAAATGGAAAAATGTTAGTGATGGGGAGCAGTCGACACCAATCACTCCAGCCAAAGACAAAGCCCTTGAATGTTTATCTAGGTTAAACAATGTTCCTCATTTTGGGTACTGTTCAAAGGCATCAAACATCTGGTGGAGACGACATACGATTCAGCTTGCTCTCCCTGATTTTTATCTGGAAATTTGTCTCCGTAACCCGACAAACATTTTGGTAAGAGATGCCCGAGCCTGGTTTGTGAGACAGGGGGGACATTGGCTATTTGAGTGAACGTTGGTTAACAGGTTTTCGATACCAATGAAAATCTCGATTTAGGATTTCATATTCTAGTGGCATGGAATTAGCGGAGTCATTGTTTTTTATGCGCTGCTAATTCTGAATGTTATCTGAAGACAAAAAAGAGGGAAGAGAATGAGATCAAGAAAGCCAGCACGCCGGCACGGCTTTACGCTGATTGAGTTGCTTGTGGTGATTGCCATTATTGCGATTTTGATTGCCTTGTTGTTGCCCGCAGTTCAGCAGGCAAGAGAAGCCGCCAGAAGATCGACTTGCAAGAACAATCTGAAACAGGTTGGGTTAGCTTTACATAACTACCACGATACGCATCGGGTATTTCCTTATGCGACTGCGAATCCCGGCAATTGTATTCCTGCAGATCCCACTGCAACGATCACGAACCATACCGGTTGGCTGTATCTGCTTCCTTTTATGGATCAGGCACCTTTGTATAACCAGTTTAATTTCAGTGCGGCTACCGGACAGCATAACAAAAGTTCCAATCCGCTGGCAGGAGGAGGCGCGATTGCCAGTGGGAATGCGCAATTGGGAACTAATATCATTCCCATCCTCATCTGTCCTTCCGATGACGGTGGTGCAAAATATCCCGGTGCCGACACAAATTATGGTACCGGAGTCGCCAATGCAGCAAGAACCAACTATGGGTTCAGTATTACCACTGGAGAATACTGGGGAGGCGGATGTACTCTTTGGACCAACGAAGGCAAAACCAGTCGGGCGATGTTTGGTACGAACTCGAATTGCCAGATCCGCGATGTCAAAGATGGAATGAGTAACAGTGTTGCCGTTGCTGAAACAACGTTGGATGTCGACGATGGCGAATGCCAAACTTGGGCAGCTTCTTCACACGTGGGAATGGGAACCAATTTAAAGGCCGGTAATGGGATTAACCAGTTTCGCTGCTGCACCTGGAGGACTCCCGCCATGGCGCAATTTCAGCCAGGCCGCCTGGGAGAATGGGGAGAACCCGGGAGCACGCATACCGGTGGAATGCATGTTCTGCTGGGGGATGGCGCCGTACGCTTTATCAGCGAAAATATTGATACGAACACTCGTTCCAATCTGGCGAACATCTCAGATGGCAACGTGCTTGGTGAATTTTAAGTAGCAGGCTGCAGGAGTTTTTGAATCCCTCGGCAGGGAATACACTTCTCAGACTGTTGTATTTGTTCAGATCACTTGAGACGTTGTTGAGTTCACAACTCAAGCAGAGTTGTGAACTCAACGTGTTTTATGAAAGAAAAGTATATGCTGAAATTGAGTGGATATTTTGCGATTGTCATATTGCTGACCGGGATGGTCGCCGGTTGTGGCGGGCAGTCTGCTGAAGTGCCTGATGCATTAATTCCGGTAACAGGCACCGTCAAACTTGACGGAAAACCAGCGGCGAACATTAGCGTGCTTTTTAATCCCGGTAAAGGTACAGGGGGAACGGGCGGTTATGGTGTGACGGATAGCGAGGGAAAATACTCGGTCACACACCGCAGTAATCAGCCTGGTATCGAAGCGGGAGAATACATTGTGACCTTTTCCAAAATGGGCCTGCCAGATGGCAGCCCGATCCCGGAAGGAAAAGATGCCGCTGATGTGGGAGCAGTCCAGCTGCTACCGGACAAGTACACGAATCCCAATCGGGAGCTGAATCTGACGATGGCGACGGTGAAAGCACCGGGCGTCACACTCGATTATGAGATTACTACAAAATAAGCCTTCGGGATGTTTTGCTGCATCAAGCAAGCTGATCGAACCCAATGCAATGGTCCCCAATAAATCAAGGGCAGGTCTTTTAGGACCTGCCCTTGTTGCTTTTAAACGCACCAGAAAAGTCTAAAGCAAATTATCTGAAAGTGGTCAGATTTAGTACCACAGGATACTTGCCAATCACTTTTTCTTCGTCGCCGACGAACCGGTAGTATCTTCAGGAGGTTTTAAGGCTGGATCATCTTCTATGGGAGCTGAAGTATCCTGCGCAGATTCGGTTGAGCCTCCCGAACAGCCTGGCATTGGTAACAGCAGAGCTAAACACAAAAGACATGGGAATACCTTACGAAAAATTTCCACGAACACAATCATCTCCTCAAAATAATAATCAAAAGAGGAACTCTCCGGGAGCGAACTGAGTACTCAGTCAGGGTTCCCTTTGGTTGGGAGCCCTGACTGAAAAAACTAATTAAAATTCACCGACAACTTGACCATCATGAATGCGTGTGAGAAGGGCATACTGAGTGTTGTCCATATTTTCGCTCAAGAAACGAACGGAGCCGTCTCCCATCAAAACATGAATGCCCCCTTCGTGGACACTGGATGCAACTGAGTGAAGGATTCTGTCATCATTAACTGAACCGCCAGTCGCGCCTGCGACATCGTAAGGGCCATTAATATGATACCGTTTGTTGTTGATGTGATTAGGATCAATATTGGGGTGGTTCATAGCGAACGATCCAGCGTAACGATGTTGAGCCCATAAGGGAGAATAAGCATCATCACGTCTCCCATAAATGCAACCTTCGGTCATGGCAATTGAGTTGCTGAGTCCGTCTGTCACCGCTTTGAACTTAGCAGCACCATTGAAACCAAACATACCCTGTGACTGAGTTGTTTTGCCGTTAGCCATAGCATTGGCACTTTCGCGATAGGTAGAATACAGCCCATTTCCAGGCCAACCACTGTAATGTGAACCGCCGCAGAAGAGATAATTTGATCTGGCGGCTGCAGTGGCCATCCAGCTGTTATCAGTCCTGTCTTCAGGTGTCTGGCCTTCATCAGAAGGACACAAGAATGCAGGCAGGATATTCTGTCCCAGTGGGGTATTCGCATTAGGCCACCCGCCTGCGACAGCAGTAAAGTAGCCATTGATTGCTCCGCCGCTGGCAATATTAAAATCCCATTTGTTATAGAGTGGTCCCTGATCGATGAATGGCAACAGTAATGTAAAACCGGTGTGATTCAACCCGTTCGTTACAGGCTGGCCTGCAATTGTTCCAGAACCTGCCGGGTTAATAGCGCCGGGAGGCAATACACCATGAGTTTCATTATA
>NZ_CALFPF010000742.1 GCF_937919775.1 uncultured Gimesia sp. | reverse complement strand
TACGTTACCGGTTGAGACAAAAAGGGCTCCACCTCTGAAATCTGTCGTGTTGAATGAGAAGGTACTCTCACGGATGATTAAATCAGTACCGCCAGTCTGCCCATAATAAACTCCACCCCCACCGTGCAACTCAGCAGTATTTTCAGTAATTAAACTGTTTTCGATTGTCAGGGATGAATACCTGCTAAAGATCGCGCCACCACCCAGTCGCGCCCTGTTGCCTCTCAGGACACTGTCCTTAACGGTCAAATTTTCCAGGCTCAAGATGGCCCCGCCATGTCCGTCTGTCGAACTGCCTGACTCATTAGAATTTCCATTCGTCAAAGTCAGCCCTTCGATTTCAACTGTAATGGTAGTCCCACTAAAACCATTATCAATCTTGAAAATACGACTGTTGTTGTCGCCATCCAACGTCAGCAGATCGGCACCGAGGCCAGTAATGGTCAGATCATCGGATATCAGCAATTCACTGGTCAGCACAATCGTCTGCCCTGCCAGCGAAGCATCAAATGAGATCGTATCCGCGCCTGACGTCGTATTCGCCAGAGAAATCGCCTCGCGAAGCGACAGTTGGCCGGCTGAATAATTTCCATCGACTACATCGGAGGTGGTACTGACGACCAGAGCGACTGGTACCGCGACGGAAGATTCGAAAGCGCCAATGTCAATGATGCCGGAAACGATTCTTGAGAACCCGCTTCCCCGCTGATCTGTTGTCAGCCCCGCGCTGGTCGCTGCGGTATTTTCGCCGGCATTCAGCGCAGCGCTGTCAGCCAACAGGGCATGCGTTTTTGTCAGTCCCCCGTTGTCTTTCAATTCCGGATCCAGCAGTCCAGCGAAACTCTCTTGGATGATGTTGGCAGTGCCTGTGAAAGTGCCATCAATCTGGTCTTCTGAATCAGCTTGATTCCCTGCAATGATCGTATTTGAAATCGTAGTAGGCGCGGAGCTAAACAGATAGACTCCGCCGCCTTTGCTGATATTACTTCCGGTAGCCACATTGCCAACAATCGTGCTGTTGATAATAGAAACGGGCTTGCTGCCGAGTACGAAAATTCCGCCTCCGTCGAACACGCTGCTGTTTCCGGAGAATGTACTGTTATGGATTGTGACACTCTTAGACCCCTGGCTGTAGATTCCCCCACCATTGACATCGGCCGTATTCCTGTCAAAAGTCGATCCGGAAACGAACAGCATAGCACTGTTATTAATCGCCCCACCGCTGAAATCAGTATGATTCTCGATAAAACTGCTGTCATTCACGGTCAGGTCACCGAAGACATTCGAAATGGCACCGCCGGGAAACTCTGCCGTATTTTCAATGAAGGTACTGCCATTGACGATACAAATACCATCGCGCAATAGAACAGCCCCTCCCGCGAGTCGTGCATGATTGCCTGTGAACTGAGAGTTTTCAATCAAAACCAGTTCACCGTCTTCCGGGTAAGGGAACGTTTCACTGTGATAGATGGCCCCTCCATCACTTTCTTCTGCCGTATTCCCGATAAACTGACTGCCTCGTACCGTTAAAGAACTGGTATCATCATAGATCGCCCCACCAGATCCGGCAGTATTGCCGGTAAAGATACAATTCTCAACAATCAGATTTTCGGTGCTGAAAATGGCACCTCCATTGTCTGCCAATTCAGAATCAACCGTATTAGAATTCCCGTTTGTTAACTTCAGACCGCTGATCTCAACCGTGATTGTTGAAGATATGGAATCATCATCAATATTAAAAATACGACTGTTGTTGTCGCCATCCAGTGTCAGTTGATCGGCCCCCAGCCCCGTAATTGTCAGGTGATCCGAAATCTGCAATTCACTGGTCAGTACAATCGTCTGCCCCGCCAGCGCAGCGTCGAAGGTAATCGCATCCGCGCCTGCATTTGCATTGGCCTCTTCGATGGCCGCCCTCAAACTGCCTTCGCCGGAATCATCCATATTTACGACAGTAAGGGTGGTCAGCAGCGTGCGGTCTTCGAGTGTCTCAATGACATTGCGAGAAACCAGCGCCCGTGCGAACGGAGCTTGATTGCGGCGATTTGAGTTGCGTTTTGTTCGGGAAGAACGGGAGCGAAGCTGGTTCTTCAATGAAGAGAGCCACTGGAATGGAAACATATTGGAATTATCCGGCTTGGGGATCTAATAGATTACGGTTGGATATTGACAGTTTAGAGGTTTGTATACTACCACGCACGACAGCAAACTCAATGCGTATTTGAGTATCAAACTGTGAAATAATAGAGAAGAATTTATACATAAAGCCACTGTTTTCAAGTAGAAAACGGACCAGAGGTCAATACATCTGGAATTCTGTTCCAGACTGGTTGTGGGGGCGTGTTCTGCCTTTGACCGTACAGGAGATGCACGGCACGAGACTGCCTGCCTTTCGATTTCGCAGTGCCTGCTGTTCACCTCAGGTCCGCTCCTTGTGTTCGCGTACAATGCGAGGGTGCATTTTTTCCTGGCGGAGAACAGTGCCGCGAGGGGGCAGTGCGCTCTTTTTTTATGCAACTGATTTCCGTTTTACACTACCCCTACAGCATTTTCTTGAAGGAAACCGTGATCGTGGTCTGTGAGTTGGTGGCACGTGAATTATTTTCTGAGAGTTTCTCGATCCGGGAGACGGCCATGCGCGTTAATGTCGAGGTCGTGGCGATTTCGAGGGGGCTGATGCGCGTTAATGCCGCACAGGTGACCGAAAACGACTGCTTCCGACCTGCACATTGCGAAGTCGTTTTGAGCGTGCGCCCTGAAATCGGTCTGAAACCAGCGGGTTTTGTAGTGCTGAAAACCACAGTCGTTGATCGATTCGCCGGAAATAAATCTCACTCGCGCGCGACGCATAAATCAGAGTTTCCAGACAGGCGGCAGCGGGTCAAGTCGAAAATTTTCACCCGTTTTCAAAGGAAATCTGCTGAGCCACCGATTCCTGAAATTGTCAACCGCGTTTTCTGTTCGGAAAAGTGTGAGGTAACTCAGCTTGACGGAAGAATTTCTTTGAATTCTGTTGCGAGATTCGGAATTTCGATAAACCAACCCGCAACCGAATTCGTTCCCTTTCTTTTCAGAACCGAACCGATGTGTATAATCCGTTACGTGTCGAATTTTCATTTAGTTGATTGGAGCAAGAATGTTTGAATGGCTGGCCAGCCCTGAAGCCTGGATTGCGTTGGCGACGTTGACGTCGCTGGAAGTCGTGCTGGGGATCGACAACATTATTTTCATTTCCATTCTCGTCGGTCGGCTGCCTGAAAAACAGAGGGACCTCGCCCGGAGTCTGGGGCTCAGCCTGGCCATGGTCGCGCGGCTCGTTCTGCTGTTTTCCATTTCCTGGGTGATGGGGCTCACCGAACCCTGGTTTTCACTGCTGGGCCGCGAATTCTCGGGACGCGACCTGATCCTGATTGGGGGCGGGTTGTTCCTGCTGGCCAAAGCGACTCATGAAATTCACAACAGTCTGGAAGGCATGCCGTCGGAGGAATCGGGGGCGTCCGCCGCGCAAGCCACCTTCGGATCGGTGCTGGTGCAGATCGGCGTGCTGGATATCATCTTCTCGCTGGACTCGGTGATTACCGCCGTCGGGTTGTCGGAGCATGTATCGATCATGGCGATTGCGATTATCCTCTCGGTCGGAGTGATGCTGTTCGCTGCGAAATCGATCGGCAATTTTGTCGATCAGCATCCGACGATTAAAATTCTGGCGCTCTCGTTTCTGATCATGGTCGGCGTGACGCTCATGATCGAAGGTTTTGGAATTCACGTCCCCAAAGGTTACATCTATTTTGCGATGGCGTTTTCCGTCACCGTCGAGATGATCAACTTGCGGATGCGAAAAAAGCATGTGGACGCCGTTCGCCTCCACAAACAAATAGAAGAAGGTGAAACCAGTTAGCTGATCTCACCTTCTTTTCGTCGTTTTTTTATCAACAGGATCGGCCTCACGCTCCCACGATCAGGGGGTTTGAACCGTCGGTTCGTTATCATTCCATTTGACTTTGGGAAGTGGTTGTGTGACCTTGCCGGTCGCCGCCCATTCGGTGCCCCGCTGCAAAGTGATCTGAAAACCGGTTCCCTGCAGAGCCACGGTATCATGGCCCAATGTCGTATGGAACACACGGCCTTTGCCGTAGTCGATGGTCATCATAATCGGCTCGTGTTCGCCGGTGCCGCGTTCGTTCGGCTCGGAATAGGCGGTTGCGAGGATCGTCACATTTTCCGCCGGGCCCCGGAGTTTGCCGTAGACTTCGTCCGCCGGATGCATCCACTCGACGGGGAGACCTTTGACAATCGGATGCTCGGGTTGACGAACTTTGACAACAACCGGAATTTTTGTGCCATGCGTTCCGCCGTTACCGGCGCTGGTGTCTCTGGTCCATTTGTCGTCGCGCAAACGCAGCATGGGACCGGATTTTTCATTGCGTCCGCCCCAGCCACCGACGGCGATCATTTTGTTATAAGCGGGCCAGTCGGAAAACGAATTGTCGGCTGCATGCACAACCACAAAACTGCCGCCGGAAGAGACATATTCATCGAAGGCCTGCTTCACTTCTTCGGGCCAGCTTTCGCCGTTGTAGTTACTGACCACTACATCGTACGATTTGAAATCGGGCCGCCACGCTTTCCAGAGCGTCGACGATTCCAGTTTGTAACGGGCTGCCGCTGCTTCCCATTCCTTGAGCTGAGACTCATAATTTTTCTGCTGTGCGTCAGTCAGTTTGCCGTCGGGCTTGCGGGGTTTGCGCGGCGCACTCGGCGGCGTGGTGGAGACTTCGACTTCAAAACGACCCGAATTTTCCAGAATCTTTTTGAGCAACGGCGTCGTCTGCTGCCACTGATGATTGTTCTGACCATCGATCAGCAGCACGGATAATTTTTCAGCAGACGTTTCCGCTGCCCGACACAAAAGCGGACTACAGCAGAGCGCCAGCAACATCAACACGAAAAAACGAAATGAGCACTTCAACGGATTTCTCCTTAACATCAATGGATTGCCAGTTTGATACAACTTGAAAAATAGCTCTCAGAGGAGACCAGCT
>NZ_CALFPF010000741.1 GCF_937919775.1 uncultured Gimesia sp. | reverse complement strand
ACTAAAATCTAAAAAAATGCACAATCTGGGAAACACCGCAAAAATATCATTAACCTCCCACATCTGATTATCCGATATGATTGATGCGATGGGATTTGTATGAACACATCAGATCTCAGGTATTTCCTTTTTAATTGAATTAAAGAAGCAGACCATTAACATCAAATCTGAATTCCCTGTGAATTTCAAGATTATTTAATGAGTCATATCACTGACAACATTGATGAGACACCGAGAGATTACTAATTGAAACAGGTTCCGTTAAACGTGGTTTAATGTGAACAGTGATCTATATTACAAATTACTAACTCCAATTTCTCAAAATTGACGACCAAAGGATTGGGAGACAAGTATGTCTATAAATGCCTTATGGAAAAGACGCACGATGCTGGCACTCGCCTGTGGTGTTGCTATCACAGCTACGCCGCTTGCTGCACAGGTCCCGCCAGCTCCTCCTGTTCCGGGAAAAATGAAAGCTAACAAGTTTACTACTGGCGCAGCAAAAAAGAAAACACCAGTAGTAAGCACCAAAACAAAAGAAAAAGTTCATCAACTCGTTGATCGAATTTATGAGTCTGAAGTTGAACTCAGTGTTCAGCAAAGACACTCTAAAATTCTGAAAATGAAGATGGATGTCTTCCGTGTCGCGATTGCCGACCCAAGTAAAATTGAAGTAGTCGCCTTCGGTGCACAGGAAGTGGAAGTCATCGGGAAAGAAACCGGTACCACGACGATGACACTCTGGCTGGGTGAAGAAGCAAATCCCCAGATCCTGAGCGTACAAGTCAAAGTCGAGGGTGACAATTCCATTGAAGACTTACGTCGAATGGAATACGGTGAGTTCCAGAGAATGATCAACGAGTTCTTCCCTAACAGTAAGATCCAGTTGATTCCTTTTGCTGATAAACTGATTGTTCGCGGACAGGCTCGCGACGAACAGGAAGCAACTCAAATCATTACCATCATTCGTGCCCGCTCCGGCGGAGGTTCAAATATGGGCGGTGGTGGAATTGGTGGCGGCTCATTATTCGCTGATGGCCAGGCAGCTGATCCATTTCCGGATGGTGCCAAACTGCCAGAGGCAACTGTCATCGATATGATGAAAGTTCCTGGCGAAAAACAGGTGATGCTGAAAGTACGCATCGCTCAGATTGATCGCTCTGCAGCACGCACTGCCAGTACCGACTTGATTGTCAACTCCGGTGAATTTGGCTGGAGCCAGATTTTCACAGGTGTCGCACAGCAGTTAGCCGGTGGTGGTACCGGACTGGTTACAGCATCGTTGAACAGTAAACACGTTGACCTGTTTATTTCCGCACTCGCCCAGAACGGTTATGCGAAAATTCTTGCTGAACCGAATCTGGTCACAATCAGCGGACGTCCAGCCAACTTCATCTCTGGTGGTGAGTTTGCGGTTCCAACAGTCGTCGGCGTGGGTGGTGCCCAGGCAGCAACTACGACCTTCAAAGGCTTTGGTACTCAGTTGACCTTCCTTCCGACAGTGCTGGACAAAGATCGAATTCGATTACAGGTCACACCAACATTCAGTACCGTAAACCCGGCACTCTCCGTAAATGGAATCCTGGGCGTGAATACTCAATCGGTCAGCACGACTGTTGACCTGCGAGAAGGACAGGTTCTTGCAATCGCCGGTCTGATTCAAGAACAACAGAGAGGCGATTTAAACAGAGTCCCATTCATTGGTGATATTCCTCTGGTCGGAACGCTGTTTTCAAACAAAGCCGTCTCACGTGACGAAACAGAACTGATTATCCTGATCAGCCCTGAGCTGGTTCATCCAATGGAACCGGAAGATGCCCCTACAGTTCTGCCTGGCATGGAAGTGACCGAGCCTGGAGATGTGGACTTCTTCTTCATGAACAATATTGAAGGCAAGCCCGACGTACACCATCGGAGTACAGTCTGGTACATGCAGAAAAAACGTATTCACCAACAACAAAAAGATTTTATGCATCAGACAAAATCTGATAAGTACTATATCAACGGCGACTACGGATTCTCTGACTGATACGAGTTATTATTTCTTTGCCAAATGATACTTATATAATTCCAATCACACTTCATTTTGATGCTGTGAGAGAAATACAAGGAAGTAAGCGATGTCTATACAACCCAAAATTGCAAGTTTGCCTGCTATTGCATTAGCAGCAATGCTGGTCAGTGGTTGCCAACATAAACAACATCAAGCCCAGATCCCCTATGATTCAGTAGCACCATTGGGGACCATCAGTGATGACATTTGGCAAAAGCAGGAAGAAAACGGTGAAGCATCCGACTTCGTAATTCATGAAAGTGAATTTGTCGGAACGACCGCAAAACTGAATGCTGCTGGCGAAGATCATATTAAACAAATCGCAGTGCGTATGGCTTCAACCCCTTTCCCGGTAGTCATCGAGACCAGCTCGATGTCAGTCAAGGAATCGGATGAATACAAATACCCGATCAACGGTAACGATGATCTGGACATGCACCGTCGAAACGTCATCGTCAAAATGTTGCAGGCGATGCACGTACAGGACGCCGACGAACGAGTCGTTGTCTCTCCTGCCTTTACTCCCGGCTTTGAAGGCTTTGAAGCCTATCGAGCTTACACAAACGGATTCATGAATCGCAACAACGGTGGCGGCGGTGGTGGATTTGGTGGTGGATTTGGCGGATTTGGCGGCGGCGGCGGTGGCGTCGGTGGCGGATTCTTCTAACAGATTAAGGAATTTGCTGAGAAATCATCTGCAGTGGACGGGTTCTTACGAATCCGTCCACTTTTAATAACATCCGAAGATTCAACCAGTCGATTCAACTCCTTCGCCGGGAACATAGACAACAAATATGGAGTCTTATTTAGAGACTCCTGCTGACAAAATACTCCATCAGAGTGGTTGTCTCAATCTTTTCAGACAGAATAACGCCAGGAACAGAATTATGAACAACAAAGGATTGTCTTGTTCAACTGTGATCCTTATCATCACAATCTCATTTCAGGGATGTACTCAGCTGGGAACTCAGGTTGCCAAGGTGAAGTCGTCGCTTCCCGGACAAAAGAAACCTGAAAATCTCATGGCTTCTGCCAGAACATCTGAAAGCAAAAAAGATTGGGTAACTGCCCGTGAAGAATACGAAAAGTTTCTGAAGAAGAATCCCAAGAGCGTGAAAGCCTGCCATCGATTGGGGATTGTCTGCTCGCATCTAGGCGACACCGTTGCGGCCACGCGATACTTTACTCAGGCGCGACAGCTCGATCCGCATAATTCGGAACTGCTGAACGATTTTGGATACGCTTTATACCAACGAGGACAATACGAGGCTGCAGAAAAAGTATTTATGTCTGCCTTGCAAAATGATTCCAATAATACGCGGATCATTAATAATCTCGCCTTAGCTGTTGGCCATCAGGGACGATTCAAAGAAAGCTTCGCTCTCTTTCGCAATATCATGTCTCCAGCAGAAGCACATGCCAACCTGGCTTACATTCACACACAAAGAGGTGAGGGTGATTTAGCGTTACAGGAATATGATCTGGCTCTCACTGACGATCCTCATCTGGAAAGAGCGGGACTGGCGGCTGCCGAACTGGTCGAAATGAAAAATCTGACACTTGCCAGACAAGAACAACAAAAAACCAAAGAACAACTGGCAACCAGTTCAGACACTCCCCAAACGCAACCGAAGACAGAACCTATAAAACAGAACACTCAATTGGTCAGTGTAGAACAGCCTGTCCAAGAAGCACCAAAACAATCGCTCAACCGGACAATTCCCGTAGTGAGAGAAAAACTGATCTCGCAAACTTCCATGAAAAAAGAAGTCAAACTGCCGACTCCACAACCAGCGGTTTCCAAACCGCTGCCAAAGCCGGAAGAAGAAGCTCTGGAAATCAGCACCTTCCGATCTCTGGATGAACTCTCGCTGGATGAAGAACCGGCTATCATTCGGATTTCAAATGAAAAAACTCAGGAAGAACCCATGTTCCGCTCTCCTCAAGAGTTTTCAGATAACTAGAGCACACCCCCGCTTAACACCATAGCGTCGACCATACTGCTATACTCGATCCGAATGGCACTGGAGACGACGCTACAATAAACCTGGACACAGGCTGAACAGCATTCAGCGAACCAGTGCGCTTATTTTTTCACACGTGCTTCAATCGCTTTGACCGCTGAAGCAACTTGAAACCGAAAGCTTGCATTATCAGTGGTACGCGATACTTCATCAATTTTCTCCAGACTCGTTTCTGTTCCAATCTCTTTGAGAACATTTAACACGTTAACCAGCGCGAAAAAGTTCGAAGGATCGAGCTGGTCCAGGACGGCGTCCTCTGCCCCGCTTCCATAAGCAATCAGTTTTTTTGAAGCATTATGAGCCTTAATCGGCTCTTTGAGTAATTTTGCGATCGCCTCGATCCCTTCCGGTGATTGATGTTTCAGGATCGCTTGCATCACATTTTCCGATCCCAGTATATTTACCTCAGGCAGCAACTCTATCAACGCGGGCACATCTGCTTTCGTTGACCAGACAACCAAAGCCTCTGAAGCATCAGCGACGACAGTGATGTCGCCACTATTCAATACCTTGATCAATATTTTTGAGACTTCGGGATTCTCTTGTTTCGGTTTTGCCTGACTTAGTTTTTTCAAAGCAGCTTTCCGCTTTAAAACATTGGTTGTCGCCAGATCTGAAAGAATCTCTTTTAGCTCGGCATCGATATTTTCGGGAATCTCGAATTTGCCCGCTTCCTCTCGTTTTTTCATGTCTGCCAGATGTTTCTTCTGCAACTCTTCCTGATCGGACCGGTGTCTGGCCAGCTCTTCTTCAGTTAGTTGTGTGGAAGAAATGGTAATCGGTATCTTATGCACCGTCGTTTCGGAACGCTGAAACATCTTGTAATTCAACGCTAAGTTTTTAACGCCCCCCTGTTTTCTGTTAAACTGAATGGTACCTGTTCCCGCCAGTTCCACTTCGGGACTGCCATCCACCATCGAGGTCGTGCGGTATGCATGTTTGACCTCAATCGTGACATCCTCGGCTGTCTGTCCCGTAATTTTATAATCGGTCGTCTGTTTTGCCCCCATCGTTTTTTCAACATTCGTCCCGCGCAATGTCAGCGGAAAACGATCTGATGCGATAATCGAAATGCTGGTTTTTTCACTTTCAGACCACTCTGTGTCTCCCTCCGGAGAAAGTGGAATCAGATTAATCTCCGACAAATGCCCAATCAGATACGGTAACAGCGAAGATCCTTTGACTGTATTGATTTTTCCATAGCGGTTGACAGTTAAAACATGTGGCTCCAATGCCCCCAGCATACTGTGCGACAGCCCCGCAAAAGGACTCCTGTGCCGGTGCATTCGCATCGGAGGTATCAATGATCGTTGGTTTTTGCTTTTTGAAACGGAATTCAATTTTCCGGAACACCTTAGAGAAAAACCATCTGCATCCGACTCGATGACTTCGAATTGTTCCACACCGCTTAACGTTTCGGTATAGTCTTCCAGGTCCACTTCAATATTAACCCGGTAAGCAAAGTGCTGCCCTTTTTCCCAGGCGTATTTCAGGTTCACTTTCTCTGCCGCAGATCCCGAAGCCGACATCAGGAGAATCAGCATGACCCCCGGAATGATACCGGAAAGACTTCGATTTATGAATCGAATGTCGTGGAATAGTAAAACAAAGATCGCGCGCAATCGAATTCCCGGGAACATCGAAAACTCCCCTAAGATGTTTAATATAAAACAGGTTTCACCAAAAACGTCAGGTAGTACATTCTATCAGTATAAAAGCCCATGCTAGAATTGCATTAACTATTTTGCGGCTTTTAAAAACTAATGTGCCCCGACTGCGCTCAGCCTTTGATGAGCCAGTCAACGGCTGCATTTTCCCTGTTTGCTGTTTCATTAAACAGCGACACCTTATTTAACAGGCCTGCAGAATTGTAAGACGCCTGAACCAGTTTCGGGACAGTGGCGGAATTCCCGGCAATCCAGAGTGCTGCCGGCTGACACAACGATAATAAACCGTTGACATCACCATATTTCACGGCCCCCGGCCATAATCTGAGATCACGAACATTTGTGATTTCTGCAAATTGAAATCCGCCGGTATCGACAGCCAGCTGCTGAATCAGATCCGGCGAATGAGCACAGGCAGCGGCGGCCCGGACACCGGAAAACCCAAAACCAACCAGTGAAATCGACTGTGGATTGCTTTCATGATGTTTACAAAAAGAGAGGGCATTCAATATATCATGCACCTGTTTGGAAAATACCGGATGGTTATACCCCAACGTAAAACCGGCAAACTCGCGAGGATTCTTCACCACAGGCATTTCGGCCGGCGCCGGCTGATTCTGATTAAAATCTCCCTGGTACAATACATCGATTCCGGCCACCGCCGTTCCTGCATCTACCAGCCGTTGAATCGGAGCTGCCAGCGCGCCATCCTGTTGAAGCAAAGCTGATTTTCCCTGATCGTCTAACCAGATCACCACTTTCCGATTCCATTGATTCGGCAGCAGGAACAGTGCCGGAGTCGCTTCGCCGTAGCGCTTGTTTTTGATCAATGTGTGATATTGACGATACCCCTCTTTTTCGGTTTCTGAAATTTTTTCCGCTTCCAGATCGTTCGCTTCAGGCAAAGGGCGCCCCACCATCACATCGATGCCCCCCCCCACTACACGTCGGTATTCAGCAAGGCTCGTCTGGTCTTTCGGTATCAGACGTTCGATCTGAGCGGCGTTGTTTTTAGCCAGAGTATGTAAAATTTTGATCTCCGATTGCTCATCACTCGGAGGAGCCGGATATTTTTTATTCCAGACCGATAATTCTTCACGCGTCAGTGGTTTAAAATCGGCTTCGATGATCGGAGATGTCATGCCCAGTTTGAAATGCTGATTGAAAAACTCATACATCATGGCGCGGCTGACATAATTATAATTGTGCGGGAAAGGATAATATTTGCCCACCACATTTTCAGGAACGCCCATCATTTTGAAATGCTGTTTGAGTTCAGGCAGCCCTTTGGTTTCGATTTCTTTAGTCCAGTCATCAGCAGCCGACATGCCCAGGGGACGCGGAGCCAGCAATGCAGCAAACTCAACATTTCCCGTATCAACCCGTAAATAAGTCGCGTTTTCACACGTGCAGCCCCCCTGCATTGCCGTCGAAACCATCACCGCAGGAAATGCTGCGGTAATACGATTGTCAATGGCTGCCAGAATGAATGTCTGCGTCCCGCCACCACTGGCGCCGGTAATTCCGATCCGTTTGGGATCGACTTCCGGCAACGAACACACCCAGTCCAGGGCGCGAATCGAATTCAATGTCTGTAAACCCAGTGCATTAATCAAACGCAATTCTGCCTGCGCACTGAAAAGTCCCCAGTTCTTTTCACTCGACATTTCCGGTCGCTGTTTGGCAAAACCGTGGATCAAGCCATGACTCAAACAGAATCCGTCTGCGTATCCCAGCATGTCGTAATGAAAGACCATGCAGCCCATCCGGGCCAGTTGCACACAACGCGCCTGCAACGGATACCGGCCTCCGACCTCATACTTTTCGGCCCCAGCCTTGATATCTGCCTGAACGCGGTTTTCCCCACTGTCAAAAAAACGGCCATCCGCAAAGTGACCGTGCGGAGACAGGACCATCGGCAAAGGCCCCTGCTTCCCTTTGGGACGATATAAATTACCGGTGACATACAAACCGGGAGAACTTTCAAAAAACACTTTTTCGACGGTGTAATCTTCCCGGTCTACTTTGCCATGCAGAGTTGCATTGATTTTTGAATTCTCTGGTTCCGGCCAGACCCCCGCGGCGACTTTGATTTGCAGCCGGACATACTCTGCCCGTTTTTCCCATGCTTCCGGTGATTCGCTCGGTGTGAAAGGGAAATATCCATTAAGGTCTTTTAATTCCCCCAGCCGGTGGTCGTTGAATGCCGGAATCTGGTCGGCGGCGAATACATTGCCTGTCCTCGCTAAAGAATTGAAAACGCCTGTCGACAATAATGCCAACCCAATATTTTGCAAAGCCGTCCTGCGATCCATTGAGCATTGGTCATCATTCTGAAACATCGTTCCCCCGCTTTCTTGTAAGTTGCATTATGTCAGAAAATTCAAGCCGAAATCTCAGCTAAGAAGGATGCATCCAGTCTAACCAGAATGCCTTGACGCGTGCCAGCCTGAAGGCTTTTTTGGGCGCAGGTCATGTTTCTCCAGATCACTGAATTGATCTGTCAGTCGCGGTGCGACTCTGAAAAGCGCGAGACAGTCTAATCTGTGCCGACTAAAACAACATCAATCTTACGCCAAACTAGTGGAGTGTCATTTTTGAATTTTGGGGTGATCGAGATCACGGGAGTGCGACAACGGAGCACGTAAACAACACCCCCAGCCCTCAATTCCAAGCTTGACAAAGCACTAGGCCCGCTTCTTAACCCAGATCACGGTTCCCAATAGAAGTAGTAACGTGACGCCAGCTACCAGACTCCACAAGAGGGAAATCGGCTCAGGCTGAGGAGCCGGATGGTAAGTGGGCACATGGTACTGCACCCCCTTTGCCTGAGAGTCAGGATGATTGGGAAAGGCTTCTGCTTTGAGGGTCAGATCTTTCCAAAGTACCTGCACGGGAGTTTTGATATCGCTTTGCTGCACTCCCATTCGTATCAGGTCCACATCTGCGGTCCCCAATTCGACCTCACGCAATTCGCGAAATGACTCGCCCGGCCCTTCCGAGACAAAAAACTTCAGCAGACTCCCTTGCCTGACCAGTCTTAATTTCCCGGAATTGGTTTGGGCATCATACAGCTTGACATCATAGTTTCTTTTTGAATCTGCGGTGGTTGACAATGTGGCGCTGAAAACGTGCTTGTTTTTGGGACGCAACAGCCGGCCGATCATGACTGCCGACTCTTTCTCGTCATGCAGTTTCAGGTACAGACTCGGCCCCATGCCATACCCTGATTCCGGTATTTTCCAGCCAGGAACTTCATATGAGGCCGTAATCTCAAAGTCGCCGTGGATCTGAAATCGCGGACTGACTCCAACCGCGGACAATTGGTATCCCGCCGGCAGGTTGAACAATAAACCTCCGGAACGTGGTTGTAACAGTCGAACGGTGCCTCTGCCGAGTGGAACCAGTGAGTCGTTATCAAATTGCTCTCCCAGAAAACTGAAATATAGTTCACGGCCGGATGGTTCTGCAGCCAGCATGGAATTTGAAAGGGAAACCGTCGCTACAAAGAGAACGAAAAGATCACGGAAGAAAATACCACGATAGCAGGTATGGAAAATACGTTTCATAGTCCCGGCCCCGCAGTCTGCTCTCCTCCGGAAATCGTGCCTAACGACTGCCAGACTTCCGCATTGATATTTTCATTGACAAACCGGACGACACCATCTCCCATCAACAGATTCACCCCACTCGCATGCCAACTGGAGGGATTCAGGATGACGCCATCCCAGGTAAAACCATTTTTGCAGTTGATGCGGTTGGGGGTCCGGACATGGTTATACCGGGTCCAGTTCATATTCCCTGCTAACCAGGTCTGCCCCGACTCCACATCGTACTGATACACGCCCGCCGTCTGTGGTGTCAAACTCCCGCAGGCATCGGTGAATTGGCTTTCCGTCC
The DNA here is from genome assembly GCF_937919775.1 of uncultured Gimesia sp. Lineage (GTDB taxonomy): Bacteria > Planctomycetota > Planctomycetia > Planctomycetales > Planctomycetaceae > Gimesia. The sequence goes on along the minus strand of NZ_CALFPF010000741.1, from coordinate 489 downwards.
AGACTCCCTGCAGATTATACAGATCCGACAAGGGATCAATCACCGTATCATCCCAGGTACCTTTTGCATGCTCACTGAACATGGCCGTATTGGACAGACCATCTTTCACATCCGTGAGTCGGACGCTGCTATCCTGCCCGAACATTCCGTTTCCCTCTCTGCCAGACCACGAACTCCCATTGCAAGACCGGTAGTTATTGGGTCCCCAGCGGCTTTTCAGCCGATTCAGATCACTGGGACAGATAAAAACACTCAACTTTGCTTCAGCTGCCGGACCGTTAATCACTTCATTGAATCTTTTTGCCAATTCTGTCTGATCGTCATTGGCGGCATTCACAAAAGGATGAAAGGGGGCCACATCAAAATTCAGCTGATTATAGACGACAGACTGATCCAGGTAAGGCAGCAGCATGGCGTGCGCCGAATACCTTCGGTCATTTAATGTTCCTAAGGAAGAAATCGGACCGTCATAATCATGCCCTACGCCAA
>NZ_CALFPF010000740.1 GCF_937919775.1 uncultured Gimesia sp. | reverse complement strand
TATTCCAGGTAGTTTGCAATCATGTTTCTTACTGGCGCCAAGCTTCTTATGGCTTACTATTAATAAACAGAATTTGATTCTGCCTGAATCTATCAGGATTTTGGTCGATCATCAATTGAAATTATATGAATTAGCGTCCTTAGCAGAATTGCCAGCTCGCGACCTATGCCGAGACTGGAATTAACCGCGGCTAACGCCGTGCGGCTGATGACGGTTTTCTTCGTTTCGGTGTCACCTTTCCGGTGCCTGCTTTGTATGCCAGCAATGCCCGCAATGAGGAGGATGCCACCGATTAACGTTGCGGCGACCGCGGCGAGGGTATCATCGGTTAAGCCGCGACTTTGAAACACGGCGGCAACGCCGAAGAAAGTCAGCGCAAGCAGAATGGCGATGACCGAGAGCGGGAGCATGACCCAATTCGGTACCACAGCAGGTCGGGATGTGTTTTCCTGAGCCCTCATTGCACAGTGCCGCTCCGGTTCAACAGATTGTGATGTTGACATGTTACGGTTGATATTTAATTCGACACTCTTTGTTGGGGAGTGTTTGACGCAGCTCTTGAATCCCTGCGGAAGTCACTTTGGTTCCAGTCAAGTCGATTTCGTCCAACAGAAGTCCGTGAAGTTCTTTAAGTCCTTCATCAGTAATTTGAGTATTCCTCAGATAAACGCCGTGGCACGGCGAAAGATAGCGAACATATTTCATGTCGGTGTCTGTTGCATCCGTATCGTCAAGAGAAACGATCTCGTAGACGGTCGCCCCCCACCCAGTATCGTGTCTTACGCCTCCGCCGAGGTTTTCGATGTGCGAAATGGAACGAGTTGTTTGGTAATCAATCACGCCGAACGTGCCAAGAATCGCACTAATACATGTGACGGAAGTGATTGCGATTGCATTTTGTGACATTCTTTCGACATCGCTCCGTCAACATAACGATTGCTAGACAGAATTTGATTCTGTCTAAATCTATCAGGATTTCGGTCTATCATCAATTGGTATTATATGAATTTGCATCCACAGCAGAATTGCCACCTCGCAATCTTTACCGGGATTGGTATAAACCGGGGCTAACGCCGTGCGGCTGATCTTGTTTGCGGTAATTCGCCAGTCGGCATTCCCTGTTCCACCACGCGGTCAACCGCGAGGCGTTCGTTATTAGCCGCAGGGCGTTAGCCCCGGTTCCTTTCTGTCCATTTTTGACTGCACATCTCGATGGTTTTTCTTTTACAAAGACAAATTCAAATTAAGAAACACGACCTAGGCGTTAGCTGCAGCGTCTTGTTCGGCATTGAGCGATGTCTGATGAAGTAAGTTGCATCTAATCAAGGTGGGATCCAGGTCGTAAACGGAGATCGTGTCGATCAGGAAGGGAGCGTTCGGGAAAGCGTGATGCGTGAGCTGATCTACTTCCTCTGGAGGAAGTACGGATCCGGCTCGAAGGGTGCAGTGCGGATTATAAGGAAAGCGCGAAGGGCTGAATGGTATCTCAGAATGACGGAGTAAATCATGAAGCTCATCAAATCGGGTGCGTTCTAAGGGAGTGAGATAGACAATCGATGTGTTGGGAAAAGAAGCGATCCGAGAAAAAGCGACTTTGAAGGGGCAGACTGCTGAGAACACAGCATCCACTTGAGCGACGATCAGTGAGAGGTCCGTTCCCGCAGGAATCGGTCCCAAACCAGAAGAACCGGCGAGCGTAATCTCTACTGGTAGCGTGGCAGTAATACTGGCGAAGTCATCCCGAATCGCCTGAACCTCGCTTCGAATGCGCTCAGGTAACTCTGCAACAATATAGCAAGGATGGCGAGTTTTCATTTATTTGCCTGTCGATTGATAGACAGACATTGATTCTGCCTATTACCAATTGCGTTATAAAAGGGTTCCGCAGACTAATCGAAGTTCATGTTCTTAATGTGTGCCGCGGCGGCGTCTGCCAGTACGTCGCGGAACATGCGGTCGGGATTGTCGAAAAAGGCGATGCTGATTCCTCGGTCGACGTGGCGTGTGGCCAGCAGGGTCAGCATCGGCGTCGGTGGGACATAACGCTCCATATAAATCAGCCGCACCCCTTCCTTGTTAGTGTGAAACAGTCGCTCAAAGTACTGCATGGCAAGGTTATCATCGCGGGCCAGCACGGCTCCCTTCACCCCGACGCGCAACTGCTTCCACTCGGCGGGTGTCAGTTCTTTTTTCCAGGACATGACCTGCTGATGCATTGCGTTGAGCTGGCTCGCGGCGGCGCCTGCCAGATTCGCCTCGATCATTGGCAGCATCGCCCGCGTGAAAGTATGCAACTCTTCGGTGCTGAACTGCTGCTGTTGAATGACCTGGTCAAGGAACTGCTTCGAAGCGCCCAGGATCTGTTTCTGCCGTTCGAGGTCTGTGCCACATAGACCAATCTGATCGATTTTTTTCTCGACCCGCTGGAGCCGTGCATGGTACTCGTTGAGTTGTTGAAGTCGTGGAGTATCGAGTGGGCCGGCACCCTGGGGACCCAGCATGAGATAAATGGCCACCGGCAGATGTGCAAAGACCTTGAACGTATCGTACGCGGGAAGACTCAATTCGGCCGTGGTTTCCATTTTGTTGCGGACCAGCACGAGTTGCCCGTCGCGGAGCAGGATGATGGGCCCGCCGGTGGCGAGGTTGAGTTCCCTGGCGACGCCGTGGGCTTTGATGAAAGCGCCATTCAAATCGGAAAGCGCAGCACCCGCCTCTGCGTCAATCTCCGCCGAATAAAGCGGCGGTGCCAACAAGATGACAACAAGGCCAGCGAAAAATAATCGTCTCATACTTATGTCTCCCGTAAATCAGAAGAGTGATAAAAGGTGTCAGTCTTCTATAATTGTTCCGTCTGAATGAACAATTTTGCTATGTTTGTAGGCCCCTTCTGAGTCATATTCGTTTTTGAATTTCTGATCCAGATTGCCTTCGTAATCAAATATTTGCCCTTCGATATATCGGATTCCCATCTTTTTTCGAAATTCGTTGTCATCAATGATTGGGTGAGAATCACAGTAATAATCATCGACAGGTAGAGATATATCCAATATTTTATTTTGAGATGCACCAAAAGCGACTAAGAGAACTGTTGCAACAGGACTGGGCTCTTTTGCTTTAGCCATCATGTTTTCTCCTTTTTCTGCCTTATCTCTTAATTTAATCTCCAGCCAAATGTTTCACGCCTTTCATCACCCGACACCCATTTACTTAACCCGCACCAGCACGCGTAAGCGTTTCACATCGTACTGTGATGTGTTGTCGGTGAAGTGCAGATGCGGGTTTTCCCGTGCTGATAGATTGTGATCTATGGTCTCATGCTGAGAGCACAGATGTGACAAAATGACTCGAAACGTGAGTGTATGATCCATTTTTCAAAGTCAGTTTCGTTGATTGCCGAATACATGAGGTAGATATTTGCTACGCACGTTGATTGTACTCTTCAACGACCTTGGGAGCAATTCGTCGATAACCAAGCCAGTGTTAAAATCTCATACCAGAAAGGGAGCCTGATGTCCTCTACTGCATTATACGAGTCGGGACGAAACTCATTAACAAACTTGATCGGATGGTTCAGTTTATGTCTCGTGGCGGCCGGGTGGGGCGCAGAGTTTGATACGACCATCAGGCATTTATGGGCCAATATCGGGTTGTTCGGTCTGGTTTCGATGATTGGTTTGAAAGTGGTTCAATGGTCGAGGCTGAAAAAACAGCAGCGGGCTACAGAGTTGCGTGTCGATAACGACATGAAAAGAATCTCTTGTGGAAAGCAGACGACAGCACTGCTCATTGCAGAACTCGATCGTCTCGGCATTGAAGAGCATGAATACAAACAGATAGAGCGGAAATCCCATTCCACCGACGACGAATTAATTTCATTAATCAGTCACTGGGTTCAAATGAATCCGCAAATTGATCATGAAAGAAGATAATGCTGCCGTGATACTTCTCAGAGCTGACAGTCTGACGCACTTCCGAACTCCGTCACTCTTTTTCCAGAATGCGGTACAGGGTTCGGCGGTGCATTCCGAGAGTTCTGGCAGCTTCGGCTTTATTTCCACCACAACGTTTAACAACCTCGCTGATCATATGACATTCCATAGATTTAAGATCGCCGAGAAACGGAACGGAGATGGCTTCATTACTTTGGCTACGAACTGGTTGCCGAGTTTGTTTCAGTTGTTTTGCTACAATTAAACTGTCCTCAAGTAACACCATCCGGGATATTACACTCGACAGTTCCTGCACATTACCGGGCCATTCATAACCGAGGAGTAATTCCCACACTTCATTACTCATCCGGCGTCTGCATTCCCCAACAGGACAGTTCCAGCTATTACAGAGTTGTTCCAGAAGATGCGTTGACAGTGGAACGATATCTTCACGACGTTCACGGAGCGGGGGAACATTAATCGGAAGTACGTTTAAATTATCGTAGAGACTCCGATGGAATTGACCTTGAGATACTGCCAATTGAAGGTCGGCGGTCGTTGATGTAATCAGTCGAACAGCGCTGGCCGACGAAGATGCTGACCAGGGAGCTCTGATACAACCTTCTTCCAGCAAGTTCAAAAGTTGTTTTTGTTCACACTTCGGCAGCTGTTCGATATCTTCAAGAAAGATGGTTCCCATATGCGAGCGATCCGAAGACCAGTTTTGCTTCAGATTTTCCAGAACTCCAATGCCTAGATTGTTGAGATGCTCACTGCTCACAATCGCTGAGCAGTTGATATGTGTAAACGGAGCTTCTGCAAACGGGCTATGATTATGAATCAGTCTTGCCAGTGTTTTCTTTCCAACCCCGACCTCGCCCTGAATTAGAACAGGCATGTCTACCTGGGATATTTTTGTTATCAGTGAAATCACTTTCCGCATCGGAACGCTTCTAGCGATAAAACTTTCCAGAGGAAAATGCTGGGACGGATGATCGTTAGATTTCAACTGCGCAGTTGAATGGTCGATTTGCTTCGCACCGATGGCACGGCGGAGAGAGCGAACGATTTGTTCCGGGCTGAAAGGTTTTGTAATGTAATCGCAGGCTCCCAGACGCAACGCTTCGATGGCAGAATCGAGAGACCCAAATCCGGTGATCACCACAGAAGCGATATTCGGGTGAATCTGAAGTGCTTTACGAATCAGATTGATTCCATCTCCGTCCGGAAGTTGTAGATCTGTGAATAACACATCGACACGATTGTGTTTCAGATGCTCCAGACCTTCTTTTCCATTGGATGCTAGTCCTTAAACCAGCGTAGCTGGTGTCTGCAAATTGGTTGAAAGTTGAAAACC
>NZ_CALFPF010000739.1 GCF_937919775.1 uncultured Gimesia sp. | reverse complement strand
AACAGATAAAACTAGCAGTACTTATTTCGCGATATAATTTTCTGTTCCAATGGCAGGTATGCGATGCTTCAGCAACTCACCTATCTCATTCTACTCACTGTCGGCTTTTCAAGCGGTACGGAAACCGTTCTGGATGATTTCAATTACAAATCGTCCTCGGAAGCCAGAAAATCCTGGCAGGAACTGAAGGGAACGCTCCCGGTCGCCGTGCAGCAGGTGGGCGAAAAGAATGTCCTGCTGCTCTCAGCTCCCTTTTCCTCGAATCGCGAGATGTCCCGTGCCGGTATGGACAAACGCGTGAGTCTCGATCTCACCTCCCCCGGTGTCTTCACGCTCGATGTCAAACCGGATGCCCCCAACAGCAATCATCAACTCAGCCTCTACTTCAAAAGTGGTCCCGGCTGGTATTCCACATCCGCGCGCGTGAAAGGACACGAGTGGCAGACACTCCGGTTTCTCAAAAGCGACTTTCGCCCTGAAGACAAGCCCGCAGGTTGGAACAAGATCGAAGCAATCCGGCTCGTCGTCTGGCGGGAGTCTGACACGGAACCGGATGCCCTGTTTCAGTTACGTGATTTGAAAGCCATTACAAATGAGATCGTGATCATCGTCCCGGATCTGAGCCTGCAGGAAAAAGAGCAGAACACATTTGCCGCGGCAGATCGCATCGAAAATCTTCTGCAGACTGCGGGAATTCAATGTGACCGCATCAGTGAATCGGAACTGACCACCCCCTCTCTGGGTAAGCGATCAGTCGCGATCCTGCCCTTTAACCCCAACATCTCAACCAAAGCTTGTACTACGATAAACCAGTTCATGGAACAGGGAGGTAAAGTTTTCCTGAATTTTAATATCCCGCCTGCTCTGGAAAAAAATCTGGGGATCAAAAAAGGGAGTTACTTCAAGCCGGAGATGCCGGGGGCACTCGCCGCCATTCGACTTAAAGACGCAAAAATCCAGGGACTTCCAACCGAAGTGAAACAGGCGTCCTGGAATCTGGTGACTGCGATGCCAACAGGCCATGGTGCCCGTGTTGTCGGCGAGTGGATCGATGAAACAGGAAAACCGACGGGAAAGCCGGCATTAATTGTCAGTGATCGTGGCGCGTACTTCAGCCATCTGATTTTGGGCGATGACCCCGTCAACAAGCAGGCACTGCTCACAGCCATCATGGGCCACTTTCAACCGAAGCTCTGGCATTCCATCGCCGAAGCCACCATTCAACAGGCCGATCACGTGGGTCCTTTTCAAACCTTTACCGATCTGAGACAGCACATTGTTTCGACGGTGACGCCACAGGCAAGCCGCGAATTAGCGGCCCGCGATCTCGACCAAACAAACGTGGCTCTGGAGCAGGCCAAACGCCTGCTGAAACAGAATCAGGCATTTCAATCGATTCCGTTTGCCCGCGCCTGTCGTGAAAAACGGGTTAAAATCTATCTGCTCACTCGCGCCAGCCTCCCGCAGGAAGCCCGTGCCGTCTGGGATCACTCACCAACGGGCCCCTATCCCGGTGATTGGAATCGTACCTGCAAAGAACTGGCTGACGCCGGTTTTAATATGATCATCCCGAACATGCTCTGGGGAGGGCTCGCGCATTATCCCAGCGATGTACTACCTCGCAGCCAGACATATGAAACGTACGGCGACCAAATTGAGCAATGCCTTAAAGCCGCCCGCCAACATGGTCTGGAAGTCCATGTCTGGAAAGTCAATCATAATCTCTCTACCGCGCCCGAAGCGTTCGTCAAAAAAATGCGGGACGCCGGCCGGACACAGGTCAGTGTGAGTGGGGAACCTTCCGACTGGCTCAACCCGGCTCACCCGGAAAACTTTCAATTGGAAGTCGACAGCATGCTGGAAGTTGTGAAAAAGTATCCCGTCGATGGCATTCACTTCGATTACATCCGCTACCCGAATGATCGTCACTGTTACAGCGATTATAGTCGCAAAAAATTCGAAGCCGACACTGGCGTCAAAGTTCAGAACTGGCCCAGCGACTGCTACAACGGCAAACTGAAAAGCCAGTACCGGGACTGGCGTGCCGCTCAGATCACGCGACTGGTGGAAACGGTCCAGCGCGAAGCCCGTAAGATTCGACCGGGAATTAAAATATCGGCAGCCGTCTTCCGCGAATACCCCGACTGCCGCGAATGGGTCGCGCAGGACTGGCCGCTCTGGGCCAAACGCGGTTATCTCGATTTCATCTGCCCGATGGATTACACCGATAACGACACGCAATTTAAAATCTGGATCGAAGACCAGCAGAAACACCTCGCCGGCAGTATTCCCATCTACCCGGGAATCGGTGCCCTCTCCACGCGCACCACCTTGAGCAGCGACCGGGTGCTGGGACAGGTTGATATGACACGGCAACTCAAAACGGGCGGCTTCACCGTCTTCAGCCTCAATCCGCAAACGCTTTCCAGTATTGTTCCCGACTTTAAAATGAGCGCCGGAAAAGTCAAAGCAGTCCCCACGCATCGTGTGAAAAAATAGCAGACCATAAAAACAGGCAGGTCAGAAACAATGTTCTCACCTGCCTGCTCTGATTTCTAAACGAGTCAGTCTTCAGCACGGCTTCCGTCGCCGCACATTTTCACGATCTTCGGATTGAACCGTGCGATGATCTCCACCAGATCCTGCTGTTCCGCCATGACTTCCATGATGTTTTTATACACTCCCGGAACTTCATCCGCTCCAGCAGAAATCACGGTGATCCCTCGTTTTGCCAGGTCATTCCGTACTGCATTCCAGCGAAATTTCTCCTTGGCTTTGGTACGAGACATACAACGCCCCGCACCATGCGACGCGGAATTCAGGCTCGCCGGATTTCCTTTTCCACGCACCACAAACGCCGGATCGGCCATCGAACCGGGAATCACACCCAGTTCTCCCGCCGCCGCCGGAGTTGCCCCCTTGCGATGCACGTAAACTTCTTTTCCACCATGCACTTCCTTCCAGGCAAAATTATGATAATTCTCCACACCGGAAATCACTTTGCTTCCCAGCAGTTCGGACACATTTTTGTGGATGATTGCATGGTTCGCAGCCGCGTAATCACCCATCAGATTCATCGCCGCCCAGTATTCCTGCCCTGCTTCCGAGTCCATCTCCAGCCAGGCCAGACGTCCCAGTTTCTGATATCGTCGATGTAATCGCGCTTGTGCGATGGAAGAATACGTACTGCACACCGCAGCACCGACGCCCCGGCTTCCACTATGGCTCAACAGCGCCACATATTCGCCCGCCGCCAAACCAAGTTCTGCATCATCTTCTGCAAACGTCAATACACCAAATTCCACGAAATGATTCCCGGAACCCGATGAACCCAGTTGCTTCCAGGCTCTGTCTTTCTTCTCCCGGGTCACTTTCGACACCGACCAGTCCTGATCCATCACACTGTGATGCTGTCGCTTCTCGTGCGCGACACCCACCCCGAATACCGTTCCCCGATTCAGAGCATCTACAAACTGATGTCGTTTCTGATCCAGAGCATCAACCGGCAGATCCAGCACCGACAGTTTCATACGACAGGCGATGTCCACACCGACGGCGTAAGGAATCACAGCATTTTCCAGCGCCAGAACTCCGCCGATCGGCAGACCGTAGCCGATATGCGCATCAGGCATCAAAGCGGCACCACGCGCGAATGGCACATGGCATGCCAGCTCCATTTGTGAGATCGCACCTTCGTCGATACCAGCCTTACCCCAAATCTGGTAGTTGATGGGTTCGAAAACGGCCTCTCGGCTATCATCTACCAGTTCGAAAGCCAGCTGCGCAAAAGCAGGGTCTTCCAGAAAGTCTTCCGGATGATCCACCACGCTCTGGATGCGTTCCTTTAATTCTTTTCCACGAATTTTATTTTCGGCGACCGCCTGTTGAATCGCCGTCATGGCGGTCTTCAAACAATATTGTGGAACACCGATTTTCAGCAACTGTCGAGAGTTCATCTCTCTACTCCCTCTGTTTTCAATAGCAGGCAGACTTCACTGTCTGCCCGAACTTCAGTTTATCACGATTTGTTCTCAGTGGACACGGGGAGAGTGAACAGGTTCCCTGTTCTTCAGCAGCATTCCAATTCTGAACCAACAAAAACCTGCCGTTCAACGTAAAACGGACAAACGTTCGTAATCAACTTCCACCAGACACAAAACAATTCACTGAAAGCCGATCATCAATATCTCCAATACCTTATAAACAGAATAATTGTTTCTGATCTCCGCCAGTCCAGCTTAAACCGAAAGGCTTGCTTCGCAACAAGATACGTCAAATTCTAATTATCGACGTCTTGCAAAGGCTTGAAACGGTGATTAGAATGAAGAGATGAACCTGAATTCGGGAACTTCAGCCATGCTCCTCCGTTCCTGAATACACTACCATCCCGCCTGCTGAGCCATGTGGTTCAGCTACCGCCGCTGCAAACTGATTTGGCTTGTCGGTCGGACAGGTATCACCAGAGATTCATTGACAAGTTGATCCCGAGACGCCACCGTTCCAGATGGCTGATCATCCACTTGAAAATTACTATCCAGAAGGTGAATGTCATGCTTCTTGTGTGTTTGAGCAAGCGGTTTGTTCCTGCTCTCTTTCTTGTATTATTCTGCAACTCACTCATTCAAGTGCAGGCCCAGAATTCCGATCAGGTTTCTCCTGCGAAAATTCGTTCCATTCTTTCAGAGAACTGTTTTCAATGTCACGGGCCGGATGCCAAAAAACGGGCAGCCGACCTGCGCTTTGATACGAAAGAAGGCGCCTTTGCCGACCTGGACGGACACAAAGCCATCGTGCCCGGCGATGTCAAACAGAGTGAGCTCATCACCCGTATCACTTCGACCGACGCCGACCTCCAGATGCCGCCGGCTGAAAGCGGCAAAAAACTGACACCGGAAGAAATTGCTCTATTAAATCGCTGGATTCAAGAAGGCGCAGTCTGGCAGGATCACTGGTCCTTTGTGACACCGAAAAAAACTGCTGCTCCAGCCGTCAAACAGACGACCTGGGCACGGACTCCCGTTGATCAATTTATTCTGTCACGACTGGAAAAAGAAGGACTGCTCCCTTCACCTGAAGCCGACCGACGAATTCTGATCCGACGCGTCACACTCGATCTGACCGGTTTGCCTCCGAAACCAGAAGACGTGGAAGCCTTCGTCAATGATCAGTCTCCGAATGCCTATGAAAAGGTAATTGATCGACTGCTGGAATCCACACATTACGGCGAGCATATGGCCCGCTACTGGCTGGACATCGCCCGCTACGGCGACACGCACGGTCTGCACCTTGATAACTACCGTGAAATGTGGCCTTATCGGGACTGGGTCATCAAAGCCTTCAACACGAACCTGCACTACGATCAATTTATCATCGAACAGCTGGCTGGCGATTTACTCCCGAACGCCACAATGGATCAACAGATCGCGACCGGTTTTAACCGTTGTCATGTCACAACCAATGAAGGGGGTTCGATCGCTGAAGAAGTTTATGTCCGGAATGTCATCGACCGCGTTGAAACGACCGGCCAGGCCTTCATGGGGTTAACCCTGGGATGCGCAGTCTGCCATGATCATAAATTTGATCCCTTTACGAAAACAGAATTTTACCAGATGTTCGCCTTCTTCAATAATCTCGACGGTCCAGCCATGGACGGCAACATCAAGGATTCGCCCCCCTCATTAAGAGTTCCCAACGCAGAGCAGTCAAAACAGCTGCAAACTTATCAAGACCAGCTTGCAGAAATTGAAAAACAAGGCGAAAGCAGAACCAAAATCAATGAACCGGCTTTTCAGGCCTGGTTAACATGGAAGCAACAAGTTCAGCAAACCGGCAGTAACCCCGACCTTTCGATTCCTCAACCGGGCGGATTACTGTCAGCTTATACGCTTGATGAAAAAGAAGGCACAAACGCTGTCAATCAGGTGAACCCGAAAAATAATGCGACGGTCAAAGGCAAACCAAACTGGGTGGCCGGCAAATTTGCGAACGGCTTTCAGTTTGCTCCCGGCAATTATCTGGACCTGGGAAAAACTGGTCAGTTCGATAAAGGCGCTCCCTTCAGCTTCGCCATCTGGGTGAAAACCGATGGTGCGACTTCCGGCCCCATTGTTTCGAGTCTCAATCCCAATTCACGGGAACGCGGCTATGATCTGCAGATCACGAACCGCAGCCTCAGTCTCAGACTCATCGACCGGTGGCCTGGTTACGCCGTGCAGGTTCAAACGAAAAACAACGAAATCAATCCCAACCAGTGGCACCACGTTTGTGTGACTTACGACGGTTCAGCCAAAGCGCACGGGGTCGCGCTGTACATCGATGGTAAATCGTCCGAGCTGACAATTTCCTCTGACTCGTTCAAAGATACGACACCGTTGAACTCAGCCACTCTCCGGTTAGGACATTCCAGTTCAAACGCGCATTTGACCAACGGATTCGTTGATGAATTTCGCATTTACGATCATGAGCTTTCGGAAACCGAAGTCAATCAGGTTTTCTTTGACAATCAGATCTCGCCGGTCCTGCAACTGGCTGTTGACAAACGCACGCCTCAGCAGAACGATTTATTGCGGCAATACTATTTGAATCAGTTCGATTCCGAATACCGCAAGCTGCTGGCAAAGAAAGTTCAGGTCAATGCCCAGGAAGATCGACTGACTCAGTCGCTGCCCACGACACTCGTCTTCCGTGAACGAAAAGAGATCAAAGAAGCTTTCGATTTGAAACGAGGGCAGTATGATCAGAAAGGGGAGAAAGTTGCCAGAAAAACCCCCGCGCAATTCCCGCAGATGGCAGCCGAATGGCCCGTCGACCGTCTGGGACTTGCGAAATGGCTGGTCGCTCCCAGTCATCCCCTGACCGCGCGCGTTGCCGTGAACCGTTTCTGGCAGCAACTGTTTGGCATCGGCCTTGTCGAAACCAGCGAAGACTTTGGCAACCAGGGCGCGAATCCCAGTCATCCCGAACTGCTGGACTGGTTGGCGGTCGACTTCCAGGAACATCACTGGGACGTGAAACGCTTTATGAAACAACTCTTAATGTCAGCCGCGTATCGGCAAAGCTCGAACGTAACCCCTGCACTTTACAAGAAAGATCCGAAAAACCGCCTGCTTGCACGCGGACCGCGTTTCCGTCTGGACGCAGAAACGCTCCGCGATCAGGCGCTGGCAGTGAGTGGCCTGCTGGTACCCACCATCGGCGGTCCCAGTGTCAAACCGCCTCAACCTGACGGACTCTGGTTCGCCGTCGGTTATTCCGGTTCGAACACGGTCCGTTTTACAAAAGACTCAGGTGCGGACAAAGTTTTCCGTCGCGGCTTATACACATTCTGGAAACGGACCTCCCCCCCACCGGAGATGTCCACCTTCGATGCCCCCAGTCGTGAAGCCTGTACCATGCGCCGGGAACGTACCAACACACCACTGCAGGCATTGTTGCTGTTGAATGACCCGCAATATCTGGAAGCAGCGCGGGCACTTGGTGAGCGCATGATGAAAGAAGGCGGCAAAACTCCGGAAGAACGCATCCAGTTTGCTTACAAACTGGCGACAGCCAAACCGATGGCTCCGGAAAACCTGACACTCACGTTGAATACGTTTAAAGATATGCTGTCACATTATCAGTCAGACCCGAAGGCAGCGACAGAATTGATTGCCGTCGGCGAATCCAAGCCTGATGCCGCTTTGAATCCACAGGAACTGGCGGCCTGGACGATGGTTGCCAACCTGGTTCTGAATCTGGATGAAGTGCTCAGCAAAAACTGATCACATTGATGAGGAAAGCTTCGACTGAACGAATTCGGGACACAACTGAAAGTCCCAAACAGTATCAATAAAAAAGTTAAGGTAATGTCATGAATCCCATTCAGGAACATCTCTCACAAATCACTCGACGCCATTTTTTCAAGACCGGCGGCGTAGGTTTGGGCACTGCGGCTCTGGCCTCTCTGGAATCGGGCAACCGGATAACACAGGCGGCATCTTCTGAAGCGAATGCAACTGGAGGACTGCCGGGAGTACCACATTTTGCTCCCAAAGCCAAACGCGCCATCTATCTGTTCATGGCTGGTTCTCCTTCCCAGCTTGATACGCTCGACTATAAGCCAGGCCTGGACGCGCTGTTTGATAAAGATCTGCCAGAAGAAGTTCGCAAAGGCCAGCGACTGACCACGATGACCTCAGGGCAAGCCCGTTTTCCGCTCGCTCCTTCCAAATTCAAATTTCAAAAATACGACAACGGCTCCGAAGGGGCCTGGGTCAGTGAACTCCTGCCGCACACCGCCGGCATCGTGAAAGACATCGCGATTGTCCGCTCCATCTGGACCGAAGCCATCAACCATGACCCCGCCATCACTTATATCTGCACGGGCAACCAACTCCCCGGCCGCGCCAGTCTTGGTTCCTGGTTGAGTTATGGCCTGGGATCGATGAATGAAAATCTTCCCTCATTTGTTGTGCTGACCTCGACCTGGTCCGGACGCCAGCAGGCTCAGGCACTTTATAATCGACTGTGGGGCAGCGGATTTCTGGCCAGTAAATACGCGGGGGTTTCACTGCGTTCGAAAGGGGACCCTGTACTGTTTCTTTCCAACCCTCCCGGCGTTTCCTCAAAATTGCGGCGGCGCATGCTGGATACTCTGGCAGAAATCAATCAAAACGAATTCAACGCCATCGGCGATCCGGAAATTCAAACGCGGATTTCTCAATACGAAATGGCTTTTCGCATGCAGACGTCTGTCCCCGAACTGACCGACATTTCCAAAGAGACCAAAGCCACTCTCGACATGTATGGACCTGAAGTCCATAAGCCGGGCACCTTCGCCTATCACTGCCTGCTGGCCCGTCGCATGGCGGAACGGGGCGTACGGTTCTCACAAATCTTCCACCGCGGCTGGGACCAGCATGCCAACATCGCCGGCGATTTGCCCAAGCAATGTAAAGACATCGACCAGCCCGCCGCCGCACTGGTCAAAGACCTGAAACAACGCGGCCTGCTGGATGACACGCTGGTTGTCTGGGGCGGAGAATTTGGTCGAACTGTTTACTGCCAGGGAGCATTGACTCGGGAAAATTACGGTCGCGACCATCACCCACGCTGCTTCACCATCTGGATGGCGGGTGGCGGGATCAAAAAAGGAATCGTGCATGGCACGACAGATGATTTCAGCTATAACATTGTCGAGAATCCCGTTCACATTCATGAGTTCAATGCAACCATTCTCCAGTGCCTGGGAATTGATCATAAAAAACTCAGTTATAAATTCCAGGGACTCGACCAACGTCTGACAGGGGTAGAAGATCATCACCCCGTCAAAGAAATTTTAGCTTAATTGCAACTCATGTCTGTAAGAATAACGGATCGCCAGCCTGAAGCAGCTGGCGATCCGTTTTGTATTTCGAACAGCGTTGCGGAAAGAATTATTTCTGTGCCGCTTTCTTTTGTAATTGCAGCATCTGCGCCGCGTAACGTTTACCGAATTCCCGTTCCGCTGCCGCATTAAAATGAACCTGATCACTTTTCGCAGGCAGGCCCTTGGAAGAAGCCACCCCGGTGACAGGCACTTCTTTCGAAATGGCATGGAACGCACCATTGACTGTGCCCGCCCCGGGTCGAGTGAAAAATTCTCCGAGTTCGCCCATCACAAACGGCAGGTCCGGCGTGTTGAGATCGGCCCGTAAATCCGCAATCATCGTGGCCAGCCGCTTCTGGTAGGTGTTATACAGTTCCGGGTTGGAAGAATCGCCTTCCCCCTGATGCCAGATCGCGCCCTTGATCACGCCGTACTGCTGGTTTTGCTTTACCAGTTTGACAGCACGCTCATAAAGATCACCCCCTTTCACCCACCGACTGAGAGGCGTTCCTCCGACGGCTGCGGGAATCAGTCCAATTGTCACATCGGGAGACGCGTCTGCTATTGCGGGACCAAATCCTGATCCGGGTCCCACACCGGCAATCTTCGGTTTATCAAAGTGTAATGGATCGGTCGCAGGAACCCAGTTTCCGTTTTGATCGAGCTTCAAAACTCGAGGATGCGGCTGATTCGTCGCAGGATCGACTTTACCGCGTCCGGCCATGTTCGACTGCCCGATGAGCAGATAGATGTGAAAATTTTCCTTAGCGGGCAACCTGGCTGCTTTTTCCTCAGCGCGTAACGAACACGGAACAGCAAACACACTCATAAACAAGGCGACACTCAAAATCGATTTAATTTTCATTTTTTGGCATTCCAGTTGGAAATGGAGAGATATTTTCATCAAGCAATCATTTACTATAGAGGGAGACCTGATTCGACATCAAGTAACCGGCTTCCAGTTTTTTTGAAGGAACATCAGCAACATGAATTCGAAAGCGCAACAAGCACTCATTCTTTTTCTCATATTTTGTCTGTTCGGTCTGTCCTCAACGACATCACTGGAAGCGGCTGATAAAAAACGTGATGCGACAAGCAAAGACTGGAAACCTTTAAAAGACGCTGAATTCAAAGTCTATAAATCAACAGAACAAGGCGACCTGCATCTCAACATTTTTAAACCGGAAGACTGGCAGCCGGGAGATTCCCGCCCTGCAATCGTTTTCTTTTTTGGTGGTGGCTGGACCGGCGGCAATCCCAGCCAGTTTGAACCGCACTGCAAACACCTCGCATCCAAAGGTATGGTCGCCTGCTCTGCCGAATATCGCATCAAATCCAAACACAAAACAACCCCCTTCGAATGTGTCGCCGACGGAAAATCTGCCGTGCGTTGGATTCGTCAACACGCAGCCGAACTGGGCGTTGACCCGAACCGAATCGTCGCCGGCGGCGGCTCGGCGGGAGGCCACGTTGCCGCCTGCACGGGAACCGTCATCGGTTTTGAAGAACCCGACGAAAAAAAACAGATTTCATCCGTCCCCAACGCGATGGCCTTGTTCAACCCGGTGGTCGACACCACCGAAACCGGTTGGAAAGGGGGCCCGAAACAACTCGGCGAACGCTGCAAGGAAATTTCGCCCCTCCATTTCATACGGAAGAATCTGCCCCCCACCATCATTTTTCATGGCACGGCTGATACCACCGTTCTCTTTGAAAATGTTGAACGATTTACAGAACAGATGCAACAACAGGGAAACCGCTGTGAACTCGTCGCGTACAAAGATCAGGGACACGGTTTTTTCAATCTGACTAAAAACAAAAAAAACTACGACTCAACCATCGAAAAACTGGATCAGTTCCTGACGTCCCTGGGGTATCTCGGGCCGAAAAAATAACATCGTTACTGAACCCGCCTGAAAAACAATCAGCGAACGGCGCCCCCATTGACGTTAATCACCTGCCCGGTAATATAAGCGGCTTCGTGGCTGCATAGAAAACGGGCCATATTGGCAATATCTTCCGGCTTCCCCCAGCATTTCATCGGGGTCTCCTGTCTGACCCGTTCCTGCCAGAACTCGCTCGCTTTTCCCCCCCAGGCGGTCAGGATCCAGCCGGGGGCAATACAGTTTACGCGCACATCTGGCGCTAACGAGACTGCTAATGAACGGCTGAAACCCATGATGGCGTTTTTGCTCGCCGCAAATAATTCACCGCTGTCCCCTTCCATTCCGCGATCCGATTGATCCCAGCCAATATTCAGAATGCAGCCGGTTCCCTGTTGCTGCATGCGTTGACCGACTTCGCGGGATAAAAGCACAGTCCCCCGTACATCAACCTCAAACAGTTTTTCCAGCTTGTGACCGTATTCCAGTTTGGAGTCGGCTCCCGTCAATAAATCTACGCCGGCATTATTCACCCAAATGTCCAATGCACCCCATTCCTGAAATGCGCTCTCGATGAATGCGGAATAATTTTCCTGGTTTGAAAGATCTGCTGAAATAACTGCCGATTTTCGGCCTCGCTCCTGAATTTGCTGGACGACTGCCTGAGCCTCACCCGCCGAATTCCGATAATGAACCAGTACATCAGCGCCCCCCTCGGCCAGCGCGACAGCGATTGCCTTACCTATGCCTGAAGAAGAACCAGTCACCAGGGCTTTCATGCCGGACAAATCACAGAACGAAGATACAGACACTACATAACTCCAATATCAGTTTATAGTTAAGTAAACTCAATACATGTTATTTCTTGAATAATTGGATAAACTGGATAAATACTAGTTGACGACTGGGCAGAGCACTACCATAATTGCCATCGAATTGAGGGAGCGTTCTGAGTTAGTAAAAAAACGCAGCGTCTCCCCTACCTCACATCTTTCGCCTGTCTGGCAAACAATACAAGTAGTAGTTGAGTCAGTAATTCAGCTTTGATCTGCGCGCCATGTATTACAGGCGATTTTGGGCCAAAAAGTAGTAAAAGGTTGGTATGGCCAGCGGTTGGCTGCTTGTTTTTGTGATTAACTTTCCCCCACGATTCACGTGTTTGGAACGTACTAATTATGCCCCACAGGCCGGTCGCTGAAAATAAGCGACGGTTTAAAAAGAGCTCTTTTGCATGAATTTAAAAAAGGAAACTACTAATATGGCCACAAATCTTGTGGAGCCGCCCCAGGAACGGTCAACCCAGCGATTCCCCACGCTGCCAGATCATCTTGAAAAGAACTTAGTTAAGGTATTTAAGTTGCTGTCTGACGAGACACGACTGCGAATCATGCTGTATCTGGCCCAGGAAGAAGAATTATTTGTGACTGCATTATGCGAACGGCTGAATCAGAGTCAGCCTGCGGTCAGCCATCATCTGGCGCTCTTGCGGGATGCCGGCCTGATTGAAGCACGTCGCGACGGAAAACACAATTTTTACTCAATTTGCCGGGAGCACTTTCATTCGATTATGGGTGAATTGTTCAATAGTTTTAACGATCCCGATGAGAATATCATCCGGATTGATAATTTTGTCCTGACACAAAATGTGAGCTGACTCCCGATTGGGGACCAATTCAGAAAAATCCATCGAAGAGGCCGGCCATCTATTGCCGGTCTCTTTTTATTTGCGCTCATCTTTGATAAAACATAAGAGATTTGACTATTTTTTTTCAACGATCTGAGACTCAGTGTAGACAATGCAGAAAACAGCGAAGTTAGCCCTTGCCGATGGTAGTGTGTTCACAGGGACGGCTTTTGGTGCGGACGGGGAAGTCCACGGTGAAGTTGTGTTCAACACGAGCATGACCGGTTATCAGGAAATCCTGACCGACCCTTCCTACTGCGGACAAATTGTCACCATGACCTATCCACAAATCGGCAATTACGGGATTGTGCCGGAAGATGTGGAATCAGCGGGAATTGCCCTGCAAGGCTTCATTGTACGCGAGCTTTGCGAAATCCCCAGCAATTATCGCTCGACCCAGACTCTGGATGAATACCTCAAAGCAGCCGGCGTCATCGGTTTGCAGGGCATCGATACTCGCGCCCTGGTCCGAAAAATTCGCACTCAAGGTGCGATGACCGGAGTGCTTTCAACACAAGATCTCGACGACGAATCACTGGTGAAAAAAGCACAAAGCAGCCCCCAGCTTGTCGGACAGGATTTAGTCAGTCAGGTCATTCCCAAATCATCGCAGGAATGGACGGAAGGCCTACATCCGCTGGCGCACAGCAGTTCGACGCATGCTTTCGCCAGTCAAAGTTTAACCAGCCTGTCAGAAACCGAATACACCGTTGAAAATTCCTTTCATATTGTCGCGATTGACTATGGAATGAAATTTAATATTCCACGGCATTTGAAACAATTGGGATGTAGAGTCACCATCCTGCCTGGAAACTGTACCGCACAAGACGTCCTGGATTTAGATCCGGACGGCGTTTTCCTTTCGAACGGTCCAGGCGATCCCGAACCGTTGACTTACGCCATCGAAACGATTCGTTCCCTGCTCGGCAAAGTCCCGATTTTTGGAATCTGCCTGGGACATCAGCTACTCGGTCTGGCCTGCGGCTGTAAAACGTTCAAACTCAAATTCGGACACCGGGGCGCAAATCAGCCGGTCGTCAACCATGACACCGGGCAGGTAGAAATCACCTCCCAGAATCATGGATTTGCCATCGATCCGGAATCGATGCCCGCCGACGTGGAAATCACTCACATAAACATGAATGATAATACGGTTGCCGGCCTGCGGCACAAAACGTATTCCGCATTCAGTGTGCAATACCACCCGGAAGCATCAGCGGGCCCGCATGACAGCCATTATCTGTTTAAACAATTCTACGAAAGCATCAGCCGGGCTAAGGTTTCTTCCTGATCGTTTCCATTCGATTGGCAATTCAGGCTTGAAATGAAGGGAGAATTTCATTTCAATTTGAAGAGGCGTGTGGCCTCCGTAAAAGACAGCTCCCTCCTGACGAAAATCCCGCACTTTAAAGCAGACACATTCATCGTGAGCCGGTCAAAAATTCGACTGCTCCCATCCTTACAGACAATAGAGAAAGAAATTCACATGGCACTCGAACGAACATTAATTCTGATCAAACCCGATGCGATGCAGCGTCGTCTGGCGGGAAGTCTGTTATCCCGCTTTGAAAACAAAGGTCTGAAAATCATCGGACTGAAATTGCTGCAGGTTACAAAAGAATTGTCCGCCGAGCATTATGCCGAGCATGTAACAAAACCGTTTTATCCACTGCTCGAAGAATTCATTACATCAGGCCCCGTTGTCGCGATTGTGGCAGAAGGTCCTGAAGCGGTATCCACCGTACGGCTGATGATGGGTTCCACCAACGGTCGCGAATCGGCACCGGGAACCATTCGCGGTGATTATGGTGTCAGCCGTCAGATGAATCTGGTTCACGGCAGCGATGGACCTGAAGCAGCCGTTCGGGAAATCAAAATCTACTTCAAGCCCGAAGAACTGGTCGACTATGCCACCTCGCTCGGCGAGTGGGTTTGTGCGGACGATGAAAAATAAACTTAGCGAACCCACTGAGTGACGCAATAAAAAAAGGGCAACCGGCTAATCTGGTTGCCCTTTTCTTTTTATATTTCGTCAATCAAAACAGCTCAAGCAGCCGCTTCAATCGCACGTTTGACAGCCGCACCCATGTCGGCAGGGCTTTCTGCCACGACAACACCAGCTGCTTCGAGAGCTGCGATCTTTTCGTCTGCGGTTCCGCTTCCCCCGCTGATGATTGCACCAGCGTGTCCCATCCGTTTTCCGGGAGGCGCCGTTTTACCGGCGATAAAACCAGCCACCGGTTTGGTGACATGTGCTTTGATGTATTCGGCCGCTTCAATTTCCGCTGTTCCGCCGATTTCACCGATCAACATGATCGATTCCGTAGCGGGATCATTCTCGAACAGTTCCAGCAGGTCAATGAAAGTCGTGCCAATAATCGGATCGCCGCCAATTCCCACAGCCGTGGTTTGACCCAGGCCGACATTTCCCAACTGCCAGGCTGCTTCGTAAGTCAGTGTTCCACTCTTGCTGATCAATCCGACGGAACCGGGCGTATGGATATAGCCGGGCATGATGCCAATTTTGGCGATGCCAGGTGTGATCACTCCCGGACAGTTAGGTCCGATCAGACGGCTTTTTTTACCCTTGAGATATTCCATCACCCGTACCATGTCAAACACAGGCACGCCTTCGGTGATGGCGATAATCAACTCCATACCTGCATCAGCGGCTTCCATAATTGCTTCGCCGCAAAAAGGTGGTGGCACGAAAATCAAACTCGTATTGGCGCCTGTCTTTTCAACGGCTTCTTCCACAGTATTAAAAACGGGAAACCCATCGACCTCGGTTCCCCCTTTTCCGGGAGTCACTCCGCCTAACATGGGTGTGCCATATTCGCGGCATTGCTGGCTGTGAAACAGGCCCGACTTGCCAGTAATCCCCTGGCAAATGACGCGTGTCTTTTCTGTAACTAAAATACTCATAATGTTTCGCCCTTGCGGGAAATATGTTTTTTAAAAGATGGCTAAGATCGTTTTTTGCAAAACAACCACGTCAAATTATCTTGGCCTGCTGAGGTTTCAGAAGACCTCTGTCGCCTACGAACTTAAAGTGGCGACCACCTTCTGAGCAGCATCTGTTAAATCTGTTGCCGAGATAATATCCCGTCCGCTTTCAGCCAGCATCTTACGGGCGACATCCACATTCGTCCCTTCCAGACGCACTACCAGCGGAACCGTGAATCCGACCTTTTCGTAAGCTTCCAGCAAAGCAGTCACGATCGTGTCGCACTTCATAATCCCGCCAAAGATATTCACCAGGACCGCTTTCACATTTTCGTCAGCCAGAATGATACGAAATGCTTCCGATACCTGATCGACGTTTGCTCCGCCTCCTACATCCAGGAAGTTCGCGGGCTCTCCGCCATGATATTTAATCAGGTCCATCGTGCTCATTGCCAGACCGGCACCGTTCACGAGACAACCGATGTTTCCTTCCAGCTTGACGTAGCTCAATCCCGCTTTACCCGCATCTACTTCAAACGGGTCTTCTTCACTCAAATCACGGAGTTCGTCAAAACGCTTGTGACGAAACATCGCATTGTCATCAAACGTGACTTTCGCATCCAGCGCCACCAGATCACCATCGCCGGTGATTACCAGCGGGTTAATCTCAGTCATGCTGCAGTCGTTGTCGATGAAAAAGCGGCTGAGCTGGCAGAGAAACTTTTCAGCACTACGAACAGTTTTTCCTTCCATACCCAGCTTGAACGCCAGTTTTCGCGCCTGGAAACCAAGCAATCCGGTGTGAATTGAAAACGGCTCGCTCAGAATCTTCTCAGGACTCTCATGGGCGACCACTTCAATTTCCATTCCCCCTTCGGTTGAGAGAATCAGAACAGGCCCACCTACTTCACGGTCCACTACGCAGCCCAGATAAAGCTCTTTCGCAATATCCAGCCCCTGCTCGATAAACAGGGTGTTGACCTGCTTGCCTTCGGGACCGGTCTGAATCGTGACCAGCGTGGAGCCCAGCATGCGTTCGGCGTTCTCACGCACTTCCTCTGCTGATCGTGCGAGAACCACTCCGGGTTGATCCGGATATTCGATAAAACGTCCTTTTCCGCGGCCACCTGCATGGATTTGAGACTTCACGACCACCAGCGGGCGATCCAGTTTCTCAAATGCGGCCACCGCTTCGTCTACGGTTTTCGCAACAATCCCCTCAGGTACGGGAATCCCGACTTCCCGAAATAACTGTTTGGCCTGATATTCGTGAATTTTCATTGATTTTTCAGACTTTCTCCTGAAAATTTGCTGCCAATTAGAGAAGGCGGCGATTCAAAAAACGTGTTGAGCCCACAGCTTGAACTCAGGCCATCATAACGGGTTCGCGACAGCTTATCCAGCAAGCCATCCTCGCCTTCGCAGTAAAATTTCTGCATAATAGAAATCCAGTCTGCCTGCCTGATTCAAGTGGTTTTTGAACCATCAAAATCAGACCAGCAGCCGGCGACCTATAAACATTCACAATACAAAGGCAAAATCGATGCTCAAAGGAATTCCTCCGATTCTCTCTCCCGATCTGATGCACACTCTCATGACCATGGGGCACGGCGATGATCTCGTTCTGGCGGACGGAAATTTTCCGGCAGACTCCCACGCCCAGCGTATCATCCGTCTGGACGGGCACGGCGTGCCTGAAATTCTGGATGCCATTTTGCAGTTCTTTCCGCTCGATACGTTCGTCGATCAGCCCGCGGGACTGATGAATCCCGTTGATCATCAAGCTGCTGAACCACCCATCTGGGAAACCTATCGCCGACTCATTCGCCAGCATGACAGCCGAAGTTTTGAACTGGAAAAAATCGAACGCTTCGAATTTTACGAACGGGCCAGAAACGCCTACGCGATTATCGCCACCAGTGAAACCGCCCTGTATGCCAACCTGATTCTCAAAAAAGGCGTGGTTGTTGGCTAGTGATTCAAACAGCAAAACTCAGTGCTGTCGACTTCCGGAGCAGACTACTTCAACAGAATCGTCTGCTCACGGTCAGGGCCGACGGATACGATCTCAACCGGTTTGCCGATAATTTCTTCAATGGCTTTGATATAAGCAATTGCATTTTCCGGTAGATCTTCCATGCGGCGGATCCCCGTGATATCTTCCTGCCAGCCTGGGATCGAACGATACACGGGCCTGGCCTGTTCCAGATCAAGGATATGACTCGGAAAATCGGTGACCTGCGTACCATTCACATCGTAGGCTTCGCAAATTTTCAATTCACCCAGTCCGCTTAAAACGTCCAGCAGCATCACGGCGATACAATCTACGCCACTGATATTTGCCCCGTAACGGGTCGCGACGGCGTCGAACCAGCCGCAGCGGCGGGGACGGCCGGTGACGGTTCCGTATTCATTACCCACATCACGAATCCGCTGTCCGATACTGTCGTGCAATTCAGTGACGAAGGGACCACCGCCAACGCGTGTAGTATAGGCCTTCACGACGCCAATCATCTTATCGATGTAGCGTTCGGAGACGCCACTTCCATTGTGAATGCCGCAGCCGGAACTGTTAGAGGACGTCACGTAAGGAAATGTACCATGATCGATATCGAGCAAACTTCCCTGTGCGCCTTCGAACAGAATTTTTTTGTTCTCTGCCACCGCATTCAACAGGTAGGCATTCGTATCGACGACATGCGGCTTCAGTTTTTCAGCATATTCAGAATATTCTTCATAGATTGCGTCGACACTTA